>JABGRQ010000210.1 GCA_018648225.1 Chloroflexota bacterium | reverse complement strand
TGGGACCGGTTGCCGATGAACTTATCGGCCAGCGTTTGCCGCCGGGAACCGGGCATGTGGGCCGGTCTGTTACCTCGAAGCAGCCTGCCATTGTGAATGGGGTCAATCAAACCGAAGAATGGGCCAGCAAGCCCGATGAGCGCACCGGCTTCCAGACGCGCGACCTGCTTCTCGTCCCAATGAGCGTTCAGAATACCGTTTTGGGCGTGATCGAAGTTATCAACCGTCGTGATGGCGCCCCCTTTACCCACGACGACCTTGAATTGCTGGCTTCATTTGCCAGCCAGGCCGCCATCGCGCTGGAAAACGCGCGTCTGTATACCCGCACCGACAAACAACTCGAAGCCCGCGTTGACGAACTCTCGGTGATGCAGCGTATCGACCGCGAATTAAACACCAGCCTCAACATTCAACGTTCCATGCAGATTACGCTCAACTGGGCCATGAGTCAGTCGGGCGCCGATGCTGGCCTGGTTGGCGCGGTGGATGAAGATGTGATCCAGGTGATGGCCGAACGCGGCTACGACGATGAAGTGCTGCCCTATAGTGACGACCAGCTTCCATTGGATGCTCTGCCCGCATTAAGGCGCGCTTTTGGCGAAGCCGATACTCAAATTATGCCGCGCCTCGTCAATGCCAGTAAAAATAAGCCTCAGGGATTTCTGACGGGTGCGCGTTCTCAAGTTGTCTTTCCCATCCGGCGCGAAGAACAGGTGATTGGTATTCTCCTTTTGGAGAGCCGCAACGAAGAACCTTTAGCCAAAGACACCCAGGAATTTCTCTCCCGCCTGAGCGATCATGCCGCCATTGCCATTGCCAACGCCCAGCTTTTCGGTCAGGTTCAGGACGCCAACAAAGCCAAGACCGATTTTATCAGTTTTGTGGCCCATGAACTCAAAACGCCCATGACCTCCATCCGCGGCTACACTGAATTATTAATGGGCGGTGCGATGGGTGCGATAACCGAAGGGCAAGAAAATTTCCTCCAAACCATCCGTTCAAATGTGAACCGCATGGCAACCCTGGTTTCTGATCTGAACGATATGTCCCGCATCGAAGTGGGCCGCCTCAGTCTGGATTTTAATGCCGTTGATATTGCCGATGTAGTTGACGAAGTTGCCCGTTCGCAGCAGCACGCCATTGATGCGAAACAACAAAGCTTGCAGATCAAAATCCCCGCGGGCTTGCCGCCGGTTTGGGGTGATCGAACCCGCCTCGTGCAAATTTTGGTCAACCTGGTTAGCAATGCCAATAAATACTCCCCCGAGGGCGGCGCCATCACCATTCAGGCCGAAACACTACCGGACGAAAAACCCGGCGCGCTACAAATTGTGCGTGTAGCCGTCAAGGATAATGGTATCGGCATGACCCCGGAAGATCAGGAAAAAATCTTCGCCCAATTTTTCCGCTCTGACGATCCTGAAGCGCGTCTGTCGCCCGGTTCCGGGCTGGGCTTGCATATCACCAAAAACCTGATCGAGATGCAAGGGGGCCGCATTGGGTTCGAAAGCAAGTATCGCAAAGGCTCCACGTTCTTCATCGCCGTTCCAGTGGCCGAGTCCATCGCTCGTTGATCTTGCGGAACGGTGAACCAGCTTCCGCATAAACCAGTATATTCATCGTATATGGACACACGCCGCCAAAATTTCTGGATCATCATAGCTTTCTTGTTGGCTGTGGGGGGGCTGCTTATGCTTTCTGCGACCCTTTCACAAATTGAATTTGCGTCGGGGCAAGTTTTCTTTTTGGAGGATCAAGAGCAGCCTTCCCAAACAATGCCGAGCATGGGGCTGCGAACCTGGAGTTTAGTGGGTGCGTGGAAAACAGTGGGGATTCTGATCCTGTGGGTGATTCTGCCAATCTCCGCCATCTATTTTCTGGTCTCGCCCGAAGCCCGCAAAAAAATCATCCGCCGCGCGCTGGCGATGTCCCTGACAGCTTACGCCCTATTCCTGATGCTACGAAGCTGCGGGCAAATTACCCCGGAAAATTTACTCAACTTCAGTGGTCTTTCCCCCGAATCGCCCGATCAAGCTAATACCAGTGCGCTGCAGTTTCAGGCGCAGCAAGAACAATGGTTGCACTGGATCGCCAATCTCGTCTTTGTGGGTTTGCTGACTTACCTCTTCTGGCAAATTTGGCGTTGGTGGCAACTGCGCCCCGCCTCTCTTACCGATCTCAGCGCCGAAGCGAACCAGGCTCTGGATGACTTGTCGGCGGGCGCACATCTGGAAGACACGATCTTGCGCTGTTATGCCGAGATGCACCGCATTGTTGAACGACGGCGCGGCCTGCGGCGTCAGGAGGCCATGACGCCGCGCGAATTTACCCAAGAACTTAAACGCAGCGGCCTGCCCGAAACGGCTGTGGATCAGCTAACGCATCTTTTCGAGCAAGTACGCTACGGGGGTGGTTTACCGCTGGATGCAGATGCAGCGCCTCTGGCCGAATCTAGCTTGCAGGCCATTGTCGCAGCCGGGTTGGGAAAATCATGAAGCCGCGGTTTTGGTGGGTATTCGGCGCCAGCGCATTTCTTGGCCCGCTGGCAATTCTCCTTTGGCCTGAGTTGATTCGTGAACTGTTTGTAATCCCGCTGACCTACTTTGTCGGAATCGCCAGTTTACTCTATCTTAGTTTCGACCAGTTTACCTTGTGGGTCGCGCTGATTTTAGTGGGTGGAGTATTTTTTTGGATAAGTCTAAAATTACGCCGCGGGCCAATCCCGAATCCTGTGCATCCAAATGCGCAGCAACTATCGTCTGTGCTTCGCTGGCAGCGTCACCTTAAGGATGCCCAACGCGGCGCTTATATGCGCTGGCGGTTGGCCCAACACATCGCCGATCTCACCGATGCTGCTCTGGCCTGCCGCACTGGTTTGCCCCCCGAAAGCATGCTCTACGAAGATTTGGAATTGCCTGCTGAAATTGAAGCCTATTTGCGAACCGCCAAAAAATTTCAGACGGGTGCGGCCATGTCCCGGCGTTGGTTTTCATCGCCCGCGCCGCAGCCGTTGAATCTGCCCCCCGAGGTGCTAGTCGCCTATATCGAACAATCCCTCACCCTTGACCGGGAATAATTTGTAAGCGGCAATCCATCCGACGTATCTGCGTAATCTGTATCCCATTGGAGAATTAATCCCTCATGAATACGACCGAAGTCGCCAAAATCAGTGATCGCATTATTACCGAAATCGAGCGCGCCATCGTTGGCAAGCGCGACTTGCTCGAGCGCATCATGGCCGCCATTCTGGCCGGGGGGCATGTGCTCCTCGAAGACTATCCGGGCCTGGCAAAAACCCTCATCGCCAATAGTTTTGCCACCGCTCTCGGCCTGGATTTCAAGCGCATCCAGTTCACCCCCGATCTGTTGCCCAGTGATATTACCGGCAGCTATATTTTTGACCGCCAACGAGGCGGCTTTGAACTCCGTAAAGGCCCAATTTTTGCCAATATCATCCTTGCCGATGAAATCAACCGCGCCTCCCCAAAAACACAATCGGCCTTGCTTGAAGCCATGCAGGAATATCAGGTCACATTGGATGGCGAAACCCTGCCTTTGCCGCAGCCTTTCCTGGTGATAGCCACCCAAAACCCCATTGAATACGAAGGCACTTTCCCGCTGCCCGAAGCCCAACTTGACCGTTTCTTGATGAAACTCTCCGTGGGCTATCCTTCGCTCGAAGAAGAGCAAGAAATTTTGCGCCGCCGCCGCGCCCGGCGTCAAGATACCTTTGATCTGCAACAAATCACCAACGCCGAAGAACTACTCGCCATGCGCGCCGCGATGGAAGATGTGCATATCGAAGCCGATCTCGAAAACTATATTGCGGCTGTTGTGCATCACACCCGCCGCGAACAGCGCACCGCGGTAGGAGCCAGTCCGCGCGGCTCGCTGGCCTTGCTGAAACTGGCCCGCGCCAAAGCTGCCCTCGATGGTCGCGCCTATGTGCTCCCCGACGATGTCAAAACCTTCATTCAGCCTGCCCTTTCCCACCGCTTGGTACTCAAACCCGATTTGTGGATGAATAAAACTGCCGCCTATGAAGTCCTCGATACGATTGCCAACCTGGTTCCTGTCCCGGTGATCGAAGGGATATAAGATGTATGAGAAGTATGCACTCAAAATCTGATCTCCTTCCCCAAAGGGAGAAGAAATTATGTCCCCTCTCCTTTTGGGAGAGGGCGGAGGGTGAGGGTAGCCCCAACGCTTGCATTGATCGATATTCGATAACATGAATCCCATCCTCATTATTAGCAGCTTGCTCTACATCCTTGTGCTCGTAGCCTTCGGCTCCCTCAACGGAATTCTGATGGCATTGGCGCTGCCTTTGCTCATCTACCTGGGAGCCGGTTGGTT
>JABGRQ010000209.1:1324-12291 GCA_018648225.1 Chloroflexota bacterium | reverse complement strand
TGACCCTGAAATGCTCGTCGAAATTGAAGCGGATGCCGTGTGTAAAGCGTTATAATATGCAACTCTAAATAGACAGGACTTACGCAAAACGATGAAAAATATACTGAAAGTGCGTAAGACCTGATAGAAAGGAAAGTTGCGTGGAAATATTAGGCATCGACATCGGCGGATCAGGCATCAAGGGCGCCCCCGTAAATATTAAAAAGGGCAAAATGCTCACCGACCGCTACCGCATTGAGACCCCTCAACCGCCCAGCCCGCAACCTGTTGCCAATACAGTGGCTGAAATTGCGCGCCACTTTGATTGGCAAGGCCCCATCGGCTGCGGATTTCCGGCGGCGATACAGCACGGGGTTGTGCGGACTGCCTCGAATATTGACGATGCCTGGATTAATATCAACGCGGCGCAGCTTTTTTCACAAACCACAAACTCTCCGGTGAACGTTATCAACGATGCCGACGCGGCGGGTTTGGCTGAAATGAGTTTTGGGGCGGGTTGCGGGCGTAAAGGGGTAGTGCTGCTAATTACACTCGGCACAGGGTTGGGCACTTCACTCTTCACAGATGGCGTACTGCTGCCCAATACCGAGTTAGGGCATATCGAAATTCGAGGCAAAGCCGCCGAAAAACGCGCCTCCGATGCCATCCGTCAAGTAAAGGGACTTTCTTGGGCGAAATGGGCCAAACGCCTGGACGAATATCTGATAATAATGGAAAAACTCCTATGGCCCGATCTCATCATTTTAGGTGGCGGGATCAGCAAACATCACGCCAAATTTCTTCCCCATATCACTGTAAAAACAGAAGTCGTCCCCGCGCAATTGCGCAATGAAGCCGGAATTATTGGCGCAGCACTGGCTGTGCAATCATAAATGTGGGGATCAGTCCAAATAACAGCAGTTTCTGGAGCACCAGAATAAATCCCGATCTTTGGGCCAGATTCTGGTATACAATCATGGAGAAACAGCCCGGAGGCGGCAATGATCGAAAATTCTGTGATTGAGTATATGCTCAATCGAAAATCTATTCGCAGTTATACCGATGAAATGCCTTCTGAAGAAGTCATCAAAACGGTAGTGCGCGCCGGTCAGCAGGCCCCATTTGCCTCGCAACTTGGCAGCGTGCTGATGACGCGTGATCTGAAGAATAACCCCTTTCACGCGCCCATTCTGTTTATCATCTGTGTTGATGTGTACCGCTGGGAGCGCATTATGGCGCGCTGCGGCTGGACGATGGTGGCAGAAGACCTGCTGCTGATTTTACTGGGGATGCAAGATGCCACCCTGATGGCCGAGAATATGGTCATGGCCGCCGAAAGCCTGGGGTTGGGCAGCTGCTTCCTGGGCGAAATACCATATAATGCCGAAGAGATCATCGAACAATACAAACTGCCACCACGTGTTTTTCCAATGGTCGGCCTGACAATGGGTTACCCAGCGGAATCACCACCGCCGCGCCCGCGCTATCCCCTGGAATTTGTACTCTTCGAAGACGAGTATCCCATCTTCGATGACGAACTGGTGCAACGCTCGATGGACATCATGGATGAAGGCTACCGCGCCCAAAACTATTATCGCGATTCAAAAGCCATGATCGATTTATTGGGAGATCGCGAAGAGACTTTCAATTACGACACCTACGGCTGGAGCGAGCATATCTGCCGTAAATGGGGACAAAATCTCTTTCCGCGCGATTTGCTCTCGCGTTTCGAACGCTGCGGTTTTGATCTTTCGCGGCGCGAATAGACATTCGTCGTTCGGTATTCGGTTGGGAATATATAATATCCAAAAAAGATAGTGCGGGGGGCCTTCGGCCCCCCGCACTATCTTTTCCGGGCTAGTCTACTGTCAGTGTCTTGCTCAAATTTCTGGGGAAATCGGGATCAAAGCCGCGCGCCAGGCTGATGCGATACGAAAGCAGTTGCAGCGGCAGCACACTCAGCAGCGCATCGACATGTGGACGCAGCCAGTCGGGAGCATCTATGCGGGGGATGACGATCAGATCGTCGGCGTTGGCGCGCAGGCGAGCATCTTCTTCGCCGATGGCAATCGCCCGCCCGCCGCGGCAGGTGACTTCGTTAATGCCGCTCACAATCAGAGAAGTATCGCCGGGGCCAGCCACGAAAATCACCGGGTAGCCCTTTGTAACCGCCGAGAGCGGGCCGTGCTTGAACTCGGTCGAGAGCATGCCTTCGCAATGGGCGTAGGTTATCTCTTTGAGTTTCAGCGCTCCCTCCAGGGCGATGGGATAGGTCAGGCCATACCCCAGGCAGTAGAGATCATCCCATGGGGAAATCTTCCCCTCTACGGAGGAAATCTGACTCTCCGCGGCTTCAATTGTGGCCTCAATCCATTGGGGTAGATTCGCCAGGGCAGCGGTTGGATGACCTCCCATCCGCAGGGCCAGATACAAAAATCCCACCACCTGATTGGTAAATGTTTTCGTCGCCGGAACGCTGATCTCGTAGCCGCAAGCCAGCGGGACGTAATATTCGCTCGCGCGCATCAGCGATGAACCCACTACATTGACCAGCCCCAGCACACCCATACCGCGCTTTTCGGCGACCTGAATGGCGTTAAGCACGTCTTTGGTTTCGCCGCTCTGGCTGACGAAAATACCCACATCTTCGGGGCCAACCGCTGGGGCATATTGGGCGATGAATTGCGGAGCAAGCACGGGGATGGTGACACGTCCGGCGAGATTGGCAAAATAGACCGACCCCAGCAGCCCGGCGTGATAACTCGTCCCGCAGGCGATGATATAAAGGTTGCGCGCCGCCTTGAGTTTGGCAAGCATCGGCTCGATGTCGCTGGAATTTTCAAGCAGGTGAAAGAGTTCACCCGCCACCTGAGCCTGTTCGTGGATTTCCTTGAGCATAAAATGATCATAACCGCCCTTCTGGACGATTTCTATGCTATCTTCAACGATTTCGGAGGCGCGCTCGACAAGACTGCCATCTTCCACATTGTGGATTTCATAACCCCCTGCCCAAAAGGTGATGATCTCGCCGTCGTTCAGACGCACGATCTGGCGCGTGATCGGTAGAATCGAAGGCAGGTCGGAGGCGATGCAGGTCAGTTCGTCCGTGATTCCGGCCACCAGCCCGGAGCCTTTTTTGATGGCGTAGAGCCGGTCTTCGCCCAACCGCCCGACGACGAAGGCATAATCACCTTCCAGGTCGTGATAGGCCTTGCGAATGGCCGTGATGATATCGTCGCCCTGATCTATATAACGTTCCACGGCATGCACGCAGCTTTCGCCGTCGTTTTCGGAGCGCACGGTCATCCCTTCGGCGATGAATTGCTGGCGCAGTTCGACGTTGTTAACCACGTTGCCATTATGCGCCCCAACCATATCGCCATCGGAATCGAGATGGGGTTGCGCATTGGTGTAGGAGGGCGCTCCGAAGGTGGCCCAGCGCAATTGCAAGATGGCACGCTTCCCGGTCATTTCCTGAAAATTGAGCCGGTCGGCCACCTCCTGCACTTTGCCAACATCCTTGCGCAGATCAACTTTACCGCTCTGGGGGATGGTCGCTGCACCAACGGTATCATAACCGCGGTACGAGAGCCGGTGCCCGACTTCGATCAGCGTGGGGCCGAGTTGTTGCTGCTCTTTGGTGACAATACCAAAAATTCCGCACATGTGGTTTTCTCCTGAGAATCAGTTTGTGCTCGATTTTACCATTTTACCCTGTGGCGAAATAAAAGTATGCTATGCTTACAGGAAATTTAGAGTTTTTTGTACTCGGCAACAGTACCTTGAACAATCAGCTATATCGCCATATCTGTCATTGCGAGCGCAGCGAAGCAATCTGCACTCATAATTGGAGATTGCTTCGGGCAAATTGCGCCCTCGCAATGACAGAATATCGTTCACACTTCCTTTGATGAATACAAAATTTAGAGTTTTTCATAGCCCGCCCCTAAATCGCTGAGTCTTCACCCAGGAGAAACCGCCATGTCCAAACACATCCGAATAGCGCTTTTTTGCCTGGTGCTGGGATGCTTGCTCATGCTGACTGCGTGTACGCTTGCAAAAAAGGCATCTTTGGGCGAGGAGTTCACCATGCAGGAAGGTCAGATTGTAAAGATCAATGGAGAATCCTTAACGCTCGAACTACATACCATCGGCCGAGAATGGACTGAGGATTATGAAACTCCTTTCGCAGAACTGACCCTTACGACAAAAGGGCAGGAACAAGAGATCACCCTGTATATGGGCGACAGTTGGAAAATCGGCGGACACGAGGTAGCAATGACCCGCTCAGATCCGTTTGGCCACTCTCCAGAGTGCGACTTGATTGTAACCAGACCATAAAATGCACACGGTCAAACCCCGTAATCTCATCCTGTGGATCGCCTTGAGCGTTTTTGCGGCTGGTTGCCAGTCACAAGAATTTTTTCCCACACCTTCAGCCATGCCAACCGCGCAGATATCCACATCAACGCCGGTTCCTTCCCCAACCAATGCTGAAACCGGGGAATATACGGTTGAAATCCAATCGATGGGTCTGCGACGCAGTTTCCTGCTCCATTTGCCTGCGCCCTACCAGCCCGATCAACTGTATCCCCTGGTCATCGCCCTGCACGGCCGCGGCAGCAATGCCGCAGAAATGGCCTCCCTGCCCGGATTCTCCGACAAAGCCGACCAGGCCAATTTCATCGTCATCTATCCGCAAGGTTATTGGGAAAATAACACGGCCTGGATGGCTTCCGGGGCGGGCAGTTTTGAAGATATTGCCTTCATCTGGGATGTGATCCAGTACGCAATCTCTAATCTGGGGGCCAATGCGGAGCGCGTCTTTATTGTGGGATTTTCCAATGGCGCGGGGATGGCGAACCGATTGGGTTGTGCGCTAGCCGAAAAGCTGGCCGGGATTGCAACCGTGGCGGGTTCCTACTATGGGGGCGAAAACTGCGCTCCGAGCGCGCCGCTGAATATACTCGCATTCCACGGCACCGCCGACCCCATTGTGCCCTACACCGGCGACGACTTCCAACCCTCCATCCCCGCCTGGGCTGCAGATTGGGCCGCTCGCAACGGTTGCCCAGGCGAAGCGGTGGAATTCTTCCGCCAGGGCAACACAACCGCCGAACGCTGGGAGGCCTGCAAAGCTGGCGTTTCGGTTCAGTTATATACTGTCGAGGGTGGGGGACACCACTGGCCCGGCTTGCCCGGCGTAGGCGGGATCAACGCCACAGATGTCATTTGGGAATTTCTCAACGAAAAATAACGTAACAGGCACTTTCAGAAGTGCCTGTTACGGAAAATTCCATCAATCTGACAAAGAATAGCAAAATCCCTTGCTTGACATTCGGCAACTACTTTTCTATACTCTCATCATGTGCCTATGACCAAAGTACCAGTGAGGAGAAAAAAATATGTCAGAGAAATTATTTCGCATAGCAGTAGCCATCTACAAGGAACAACTCCCGCCCATGAATATCTGGGTCATGCTCCCACAGGGATTAATAATGGGGCAATTGACATCGAAAAAAGAAATGGCAAAAGATATACGTAGAAATATAAAAGAGCAAGAAAAAGAAAACCCCATCGAACCAGCTGTAAAATCTGTATCCTACAAATTTACTTATGGTGACCTAACGAATGACTACCCAGAAGCAGAAGAAGAGAAGACTATCACACTTAAAGATGTTAACATTCATACATATGATGTTGAGTTACACAGTCCCTTTGCACATATTGACGCCACGAAAATTACCGCCTGGGGGCTTGGCTCACATAACCACTAGTTTTCCAACATCCAAAGAGTAGTTGCTAACTCATTTACCCCCGGTGTCATAATCAGTTTCTTGGGAGCAAGTTGTTGACGCAGAACGGGCCGTCCTAATTCCATCCGATAAAATAGCAACGCTACCAAAAATAGATTCAACAAACTAACCACAAACGACATTCCCGCAAATATCAGCGCAACACCCATCGTCGATTCTTCCTTCTCAATTAATAGATTTTATGTTCTAATTATTCCACAAACTGAGCACACTGTCAACCAGGATTTTTTACCCTTATGAACCCCCAACAATACCCCGAACCTACCGTCGGCGCGCTGATCTTCAATCCGCAGGGCGAACTCTTTTTGATGCGCTCCCACAAATGGCGCGACCGCTACGTCGTCCCCGGCGGACATATTGAACTCGGCGAATGCATGGAAGCTGCTCTATGCCGCGAAATACGCGAAGAAACCGGCCTGGAGATATTCGACATTGCTTTTCTAATGTTTCAGGAATTCATCTACGATGAGCATTTTTGGAAGCAGCGCCACTATATTTTCTTCGATTATGTCTGTAAAACCCATTCAACTGAAGTTACACTCAACGAAGAAGCCCAGGAATATCTCTGGATGAAACCCGCCGAAGCCTTGCAACAACTCCCTATGGATCCGTACACCCGCGCCGCCATCCAAAAATACCTGGAACACGTCTAACCTGCCACCTTCAACATTCAACCTGAACTCCTATGCAAACCCTCTACTCGAAAATCTCCGGCGTCACCCGCGCCAATCCCGACGGCTCCGACCGGCAAGAAATTATCAACGCGTTATGTTACAACGGGCAGCCGCTCTTCCTGCTGCGCGAGCCAAACCAGTACAGTTACAATAATATCGGCGTATATATCGCCTATCAGGTCGGCTATATCAGCCCTGAACTCGCCGACGAACTGGCTCCGCTGCTCGATGAGGGCGTTCCCATCGAAGCCCAAATTTCCGAAGTCACTGGCGGCAGCGAAGATAAACCTACTCGAGGAATCAACGTCTCATTTACAATTTATGAATAATCGTGTTTTTGATAGGAAAATAGTCATATATTTAACCCACGCGTCGAAAAACTGCTACAATTTAAATACTATTTTGTAGCTTCACACATTCTCATAAGGAGAGAATAGCATGGACAAGAAAACAACTGGAATGATCGCCACCGTCGCCGCGGTATTTTTATGCGGCTGCCCTGGACTGTTTTTGTGCATATTTGGAGCCGTTTCTGCCGCGGGAGTAATGCCCTACACGTCTGAACTCAACGGTGTAACCAATGCTGGAACTGTCCCTACCGGCGTGGGTATTGCAATGCTATGTGGTGGCCTGATCTTTGTAGCTATCCCCATTGCGGTAGGTTTCTTCACCCTGCGAAAAAAAGATGAAACCCCCGAAGTCGCCCCGATTGATATCCCTGGCGACGATTTATAATTTGTTCACTACCAAAACAAAAAGCCGGAGTTCAAAACTCCGGCTTTTTGTTTTCACTCTTCGGGTTCGTGGCTGATCACAGCTTCGATTTCGTCCAGAACATCATCGGTGAGTAGCGCAATCGCATCAGCTGCGCCCAGATTATCTTTCAGTTGACTCATTTTCGTCGCACCGGTGATGACGCTGCTGACTTCTTTGCGCCGTAATAACCACGCCAATGCCAATTGGGCCTGAGATATGCCTAACTCGTCCGCGATCAACGCCAAATCCTGCACAATATCCAGCCGCTCCGGGGTGAGATAATTCTGCACCCAGGCCATACTGTCCATTGCGGCGCGGCTCCCGTCAGGGACCCCGTCGTTATACTTCCCAGTCAGAATTCCAAAATAAAGCGGGCTAAAGGTGGTCAACCCCAGGCCGAGTTCTTTCGCCAATGGCGCAATTTCGGTCTCGACGCGCTCGCGGTGGAACATGCTATATTGGGGCTGCTCCACTGAAGGAGGAATCAGGTTATATTGCCGCGCCGCGCCAAAAGCTTGCGAAATTTGTGCCGCTGTCCACTCGGAGGTGCCCCAATAGAGAATTTTTCCCTGCTGGATGAGCGTATTCATCGTAAAAACAACTTCTTCGATCGGCGTATCGGGGTCGTAGCGATGGCAAAAATATAGGTCTACATAATCGGTATCCAGCCGACGCAGCGAGGCGTGGACGGATTCCATAATATGCTTGCGCGACAGGCCGCGCCCGTTTGGGCCTGGCATTGTCGGCCAGAAGACCTTGCTCGAAATCACCAGGGCTTCGCGGGGTATGTCCTTGATGGCCTGGCCCATAATGACCTCAGCCTGACCATCGGCGTAGGCATCGGCGTTATCAAAAAAGTTAACCCCCAAATCGTAGGCTGTATGGATCAATTCACTGGCAATGCCCGCGTCAATTTGACTGCCAAACGTCACCCAGGCTCCCAAAGAAATTTCGCTAACTTTTAAACCAGAACGTCCCAATCGACGGTAGTGCATAGTAACTCCTATTTTTTAGGCATTCGCCGCACTGGAAAAAATTGCCCATTTGCGGTGACAAAACTCTGTTCATCATGCCATTCATTGTACACAACCCTTGCACCGGATTCAAGCAGCTAATTCTTTTTTCTGGTGATTGTCCCCCGTTACAGCAATCTTGCTTCTCATCGGGGCTAGTGTTATCATCTATCACAAGGCTATGATCGCAAAAAAAACACCTCCGCGGGCGCGTTTGCGCGTTCTTCTCACTGGCATTATTCTGGCAACATTGCCATGCTATTGTGCCGGGCTGATTGTGGCTGGCCTGCCCAATAAAGATAATGCCGACGCGACAGCCAGCGCCACGCTGCCCCCCACCGGAACACAACCGCCCGACCTGTCTTCTCCCTATCCAACGTTAACACCCTACCCCACAATCACCCCTTTACCACCATCTGCAACCCCTTCAATAACGCTCACGCCCACGATCACTCCCAGCCCCACCTTTACGTATACCTTTACACCCACATTCACCGTCACCTGGACGCTGGTACCCAGCTATACCGCCACATTGGTTCCCACAGCAACATTTACGCTAGTGCCACCAACTGCCACCGCCACCACGGCTGCGCCAACCCTGCCACCCACTGCCACATCCACCAGCGTGCCGCCGAGCGCCACCCCCCTTGTACCTACACCGACCACCGCAACCCCATAATATGAGCGATCTCTCCGAATTTCTGCAAGAACTCATTAGCGAACCCGGACTCTCCGGCTACGAAGGTCCGGCGCGTGAAAAAATTTCGCAACGCTGGCAGCCGCTTACCGATGAACTGCACACCAGCAATCTCGGCAGCCTGCACGGGCTGAAACGCGGCACATCTACCGAGCCACGCCCCAGCATTTTAATGGCGACTCACATGGACGCTATCGGCCTGATGGTGACGAAGATCGTGGATGGTTTTCTCCATCTCAGTGAGATTGGCGGACTCGACCACCGCGTTTTACCCGGCCAACTCGTCAACGTGCATGGACGCGTGACTCTGTCAGGGGTGATTGTCCAGCCCCCGGCGCATCTGCTGCCCACCGAGGCCAAAAGCGGGCCTGTCCCGTTGGAATATCTGCTCGTGGATACGGGTCTGCAACCCGAAGAAGTTCTTGCCCAGGTGCGCGTTGGCGATTTAATTTCATTCGCCCAGCCACCCATCGAAATGGGCAGCGACCTGCTCGCCGGGCACTCGCTCGACAACCGCGCTTCGGTCGCCGCGCTGACGCATTGCCTGGAGATGCTGCAAAAACGCATCCACGCCTGGGATGTGTGGGCTGTCGCCACTGTGCAGGAAGAAGAAACCATGAGCGGTGCGCTGACATCGGCCTACGGACTGCGCCCACAGCTCGCCATCGCCATCGACGTGACCTGGGCGCAAGGCCCGGATACCCCCAAACACCAATCCTACCCTCTGGGAAAGGGCATCACCCTCGGCTGGGGACCGAATATCCACCCCGGAGTGCATGAAGCCATCAAAAAAGTGGCCGACGATCTCGAAATCCCCTATCAAATCGAACCTATGCCGCGCCACTCCGGCACCGATGCCTATGCCCTGCAAATTGCCCGTGAGGGCATCCCCACAATGGTAGTCAGCATCCCGCTGCGCTATATGCACACCCCTGTGGAAATCATCTCGCTCAAAGACATCCAGCGCACCGGGCGTTTGTTGGCCGATTTTGTGACCGCGCTCGAAGCCGACTTCATGGAACGTTTAACCTTCAATTTGCAACCTGCAACTGAATAATCACATGGAAATTGACCTGCAACTTCTCGAAAAACTGACCAATGCCTGCGCCGTTTCGGGCGATGAAGAAGCCGTGCGTAAAATTGTACTGGCCGAAATCGAAGGCCACGCCGACGAAATCCGCACCGACGCCCTGGGCAATGTACTGGCTACGAAAGCAGGCACAAGCTCCGGAGCGCGCCCGCGGGTGATGATCGCCGCCCACATGGATGAAGTTGGCTTTATGCTCACCAGCGACGATGGTGATGGCCTGTTTCGCTTCGAAGCCGTCGGGGGGCTGGATGAGCGCCAATTGGTCGGCAAACCCGTACTGGTCGGCGCGGAAGAAATCCCTGGTGTGATCGGCGCCAAACCCATTCATCTCACGACTGCTGGAGAACGCCAGAAGGCGATTCCGATTAATTCGCTGCGGATTGACATTGGCAGCAATGGCGCAAAAGCCAAACCCGGCGACCGGGCTACCTTTGCCACGCGCTTCGAGAAAATTAGCGCGAGCAGCCATGCGAGCATTCGCGCCAAAGCCATTGACGACCGCATTGGCGTGGCGAGTTTGATTACCCTGCTAAAAAACGCCCCACCGAATATTGACCTGCTGGCAGCCTTCACCGTACAAGAAGAAGTCGGGCTGCGCGGCGCGGGTGTGGCGGCCTACGCATTCAACCCCGATCTCGCTGTAGCCCTCGACAGCACCCCGGCCATGGATTTGCCGGTCTGGGACGGCGAAGAGAATATTCGCTACAACACGCGGCTGGGCGCTGGCCCGGCCATCTACGTAGCCGACGCGGCCACACTCTCACATCCGCGGCTGATCGAGCATTTCCGCCAAAGCGCCGAGGCCGCAAGCATCCCCTACCAGATTCGCCAGCCCGGCGGGGGCGGCACGGACGCCGGAGCGATCCACCGCCAACGGGCCGGAATTCCAAGTATATCTATCTCTGTTCCGGCGCGTTACATCCACACCGCGGCAGCGATTTG
>JABGRQ010000209.1:0-1224 GCA_018648225.1 Chloroflexota bacterium | reverse complement strand
ATCCCCGGCCCATCAGGATACGAAAACGAAATCCGTGAAGCGGTGCGCGCTGAAATTGAAGCCTATGCCGATGAAATTCGTGTAGATGCGCTGGGCAACCTGATCGCCCGTAAAGCGGCATCGGGAGCCAAACCTTCCGGGCAGCGCGTGATGCTTTCGGCGCACCTGGACGAGATTGGTATTATCGCCACGCATATCGACGAAAATGGCTTCGTGCGCTTCAGCAATCTGGGCGGGGTTTTTCCACGCTACACCCCCGCCGGGCGGGTACGCTTTCTCAATGGCGCCGCGGGCGTAATTGACACCGAAAAAATCGAGAGTAGTTTTCGCGTGCCGCCAATTGACGAAATGTTCATTGATGTGGGCGCCAGCAGCCGCGCCGATTGCCTGGTCAAAGTTGGCGATGTGGCTGTTTTCGAGCGCCCTTTCAGCGAAATGGGCAACCGCCTGGTCTCCAAAGCGATGGATGACCGCGTCAGCGTTGCTATTCTCATCGCCGCGCTCAAAGCGCTTAAAGCCAGCCCACACGATCTGTATTTCGTTTTCAGTGTGCAAGAAGAAGTCGGCGTGCGCGGCGCAGCCACGGCGGCATTTGGCATTGAGCCTACACTCGGTCTGGCCGTGGATGTCACTCGCACGGGCGACACCCCCAAAGGCATCACGATGGAAGTCAGCCTGGGGCAAGGCCCGGCGATCAAGGTCAAAGATTCGGGCATGATCGCCGACCCGCGCGTGGTCAATTGGATGGTCAACCGCGCCGAAGCCGATGAAATCCCTTACCAACTAGAAGTACTCGAACGCGGCAGCACCGATGCGCGTGCCATCCAGCTCTCGCGCTCTGGCGTTCCGGCGGGCTGTCTCTCGATCCCCTGCCGCTACATCCACAGCCCCTCCGAGATGATCGATCTGGGCGATGTCGAAAACGCCCTGCGACTGCTGCTCGGGCTGCTGCAAAACCCGATAGAATTAAAATGATGTCTCAAATACAAAAAGCCAGCCACAGAGAGCGCAGAGTTTATAAAAATTTCTCTATGTCCTCTGTGGCAATTTTGATTATCCTGGCGTTGGGGTTGATCTTCTCCCTGACAGGATGTTCGCCCGCGACCCCTGGGGTGGATACCAGCACCCCGGAACTATCACCCACCCCAGAGCCGAGTCCCGTTCCCCCTGCACCCACCGAAGAGATTCCCACCGGCCCGCTGATCCTCAACTTGTGGATTCCGC
>JABGRQ010000208.1 GCA_018648225.1 Chloroflexota bacterium | reverse complement strand
TCCCTGCAAGCATGTCGCTGCGGCGCATTATATTTTGGGCGAACGCTTCGACGAAGACCCTTTTCTCATTTTCCGCCTGCGGGGACGCACGCAAGATCAAGTCATGTCCGCTCTTCGGGAGCGTCGCGCGGGGGAAGATGATTTTGTGGATGAAGAGGAGCAGCCAGAAGTCATTATCCCCCTGGAAGAAAGCGTCGCGACCTTTTTTGAGCTTGGTGCGTCGCTGGACGGGTTTTCCGTGAATATTCATACGCCTGCCATCAAAATGCCCCTGCTCAAACGGCTGGGGGAGGCGAACTTTGTGCCGAAACCCGGCATCGAAGCACTTTTGCAGGGTGCTTATGCCAAAATCAGTGAGAAGGCGGTGGCGGTGGCGTATGGGGAGGAGGAAGATTAGGTAAAATGATTACCTGGTTTACGTCAGATACCCATTTTGGGCATGCGAATATTTTTTCTATAGTAGTCAAGATATCCATACAGCAATTACAACTTTCGGCGCGAGCCTATCACCGCATCTTGAAACTGGCGCGCACCATTGCCGATCTAGCCGAGGCCTTGCAGTATCGGCCAAAAATGGATTTAATGTAGCTCCCATCAGATTCTATTGACTCATCTCAAAAAAGACGGTCAAAGATGCACAAATTGAACCCAATACAAGGATTTTTGAATGAAGAGAGAAGAAATACTCGCGATTTTTGAACCATTGACGCGCGAGCAAATTCTGGCGACACCTGTGGGTATGTATGATGATAACGATCTTCTCGCTGTCGGTCAGCATTTTAGCGAATCAAGAGAATACGACAAATTTATCGCGGTTAGTGAATTGATTTTGCGATCATCAGAGATGTCCTACGACATGATTGATTATGAAATGCTGTATTTGGATGTTGTCGGTTTTTACCGCAGTACCCCCGGAACCGCTCTAGCCTGGTGTTATGCCATGCTGGCCTTTCTTGAGCAACATGTTGAAGGGGGAAACCGTGTATATATTTATCGCGACCTGGCCGAAATTTATTTGGCGGCGGACGACTTCAATACAGGTCTGGCACTCTCAACGCAATTAATCCATGATCAGCCCGGTAATGTCTGGCTGTACAATGGATTGGGGATGACATTGCCCCGTGCGGGGCTTCCCGCTTTAGCTGTGGATGTATTGGAACGCGGCCTGGAACTAATCAAAAAGAAAGACCCTGAAGGTCTCCGCGAGCAAATGACAGAAATGCGAAATGAAGCCCGCGAACAGTCGCAAAGCGCCGCCGACAAGTTGGAAGCGATTGATGCCGACATTTTGGCAAATTTTAAGGCCGCATTGGAATTGCCCGCAGAATTTGCGAAAGAAGCTGATTCCGACCTCCCCTATCCAGCTAAAATTGTGCGCTTGGCTGAACTCGGTGAAAAGGCAGATGATGTACTTTACGATGAAATCCTTGCCGCAGGGAAGGTGTTAATCCCGTTCTTGATTCATCTGGCGTATGACGAAGACAGCGAATGGGGTCATCTCCACGCCATAAATCTGCTACGCATCTGGCGAGACAAAGCCCCCGAAGAATTTTCATTGCTCAGCTCGTGGCTGGATCAGGCCGAGGGGAATTGGCATGTAGAACTGCTTTCCAGCAAGATTGGCAAAATTGGTGGCTACACCACGCAGGCTTTGAAAGACATGGCCGCCGACCGGAAGTATAGTACGCATCTCCGCGGCTCGGCTGCAGAAGCCTTGGTCGAGCGGGTTGAACACATCCCACATTTGCGTAAAGATGTGATCGCCCTGTTCCGCACGCTGTTTACGCGCCCCGAAGCCTATAAAGCCAACGAAGAACAGTTCATTGCCCGTCTGGTTGGTGATTCTTTGAATTTAGATGCCCGCGAACTGTACCCGGAGATTAAACAAGTCTATGATGAAGACCGTCTGGAACCGGGTTGGGTACATTTAGGTGATGTGCATGAAGAATGGGGTCTTCCTCCCATCCCCACAGAGCGCAGGGAAGATGGCCTGTATCTCCCGCTGGAATGTAAAGCCTGTGGTCGCACACGCGAACATTTCACGGAATATGTGCTTGTAGATCACAATTCATTGGATACTGAAGACACTGGTACAACTAAATATAGCGCCTATATCCTTGACCATGAAGTTGTGTGTCCCAAGTGCAACGTATCGGATCAATATGAGTTGACCAGTATGGCTCATTTGCGTTTAATGGCCCCCGATAATTTTATGGACATGGCCAAAATGCTCTTTGGGAAAAAGACTAAGAAATTTACAGCAAATCCGCGGGTGTTGTATTTCAGTTCGGTTGTTTTCGGCGAACCGATGCATCCGCTGGATGGTTTGGATGAATACCGCCGCCAAATTGCATTAAACCCAAAAGACGCTTCACTATATGCCAGAATGGGTTCTTTGCTGCGTATGTTAATGCGTTACTCTGACGCGCACGAAGCTTTAAAGCGTGCCTATAAATTGGCCCCTAACGACACAGATGTTATCATCCGCCTGGCGCTTTTTGAACATGATCTGGGCGACAGAGAAATTGCACGTGAACTATACCAACGGATTGTTGATCTGACGGAAAGCTGGACAATTCGGCAAAGGGCCAAAGATGTAGATTTTGTTGGAGCCATGGACGGGTTGCGCAATCTCAAGCATAATCGCCCCAGCCCGGCAGAAATTATATTGCACACATTGGATGGAAAGGAAGTTGAACATCCATCCATGCGTACGGGACAACCGCAACAGCGCTCCCGTTCGCTGCCCACCAGCGCGCCCAATCAGGAGCCACAAACTCAAAAGAAAGCCAAACGCGGACGCCGCGGTCGGCGAAAATAATAGAGGCAATGCCCCCCACTCCCATCTACACCATCGGCTATGGAGCCAGAGAAAACGAAGCCTTTTTCGCCGCGCTCAAAGCCCACCAGATCGAATTTCTGATCGATGTGCGCTCGCAGCCCTACTCGCGTCACCAGCCGGAATTTACCAAGTCCGCGCTGGAAGATGCGCTGCAAGCGAATGGTATTCGCTATGTCTTCATGGGCGATACCCTGGGCGGCAGGCCAGACGATGAAGCCTGCTATATCGATGGGGTGATCGACTACGCCAAACTGGCCGCCCAGCCTTTTTACCGCCGCGGCATTGAACGCCTGCACAACGCCAGCCGACAGGGTCATCGCGTGGCGCTGCTGTGCGCCGAAATAAAGCCCGAAAACTGCCGTCGCACGCGCCTGATCGGTCAAACGCTGAGCGCTGAAGGCATTGAAGTGCTGCATATTGACGAGAACGATGAGATCATCTCGCAAGATCAGGCTTTGCTGCGGCTCTCCGTTAAGACCTCAAAGGTCTCACCAAAAAATTCTCCGGCGGAAGAATCCTCGCTGAGACCTTTGAGGTCTACAACCGCTACCGCCGAACTCGAATCCACCCTCCAGCAAACCTTCGGCTATCCCGAATTCAGACCTTTACAACGCCGCATCATCGAAAACGTACTGCGCAAGCACGACTCGCTGGCAGTGATGCCCACCGGCAGCGGAAAATCGCTATGCTACCAACTGCCCGCCACGCTCTTCCCTGGCCTGACCGTGGTGGTCTCGCCGCTGATCTCGCTGATGGAAGATCAGGTGCTGGAGTTGCGCGAGTGGGGCATTGCCGCCGTCTATCTCAACAGCACACTGACCTTTGCCGAATACGATGCCACCGTCGAGCGCATCCGGGCCGGGGATGTGAAACTGCTCTACGCCGCGCCTGAAACCCTGCTGCGCCCTGAAACGATGAGCCTGCTCGAAAACATCTCCGTGGACGCGCTGGTGATTGATGAAGCGCACTGCATCTCGGAGTGGGGGCACGATTTCCGCCCCGAATACCGCCAACTGGCCGGGCTGCGTGAGCGTTTACCCAAGGCGGTTACACTGGCCGTAACCGCCACCGCCACCCGCCGCGTGCGCGCCGACATCAAAACTTCGCTCGCCATCAGCGACGCCAACGAATTTATTAGCAGTTTTAACCGCGAGAATCTGATCTTGCGTGTTGACGACAAAATTGCAGGCGTCGCCCAAGTGCGCGCTTTTCTCGATACCCATAAAAACCAGGCCGGCATCATCTACTGCGCCACCCGCGATGGGGTAGACACCCTCACCGCCCAACTGGCCGCGGCGGGCTACCCGGCGCTGCCCTACCACGCCGGGATGCAAGACGCCGACCGCCGCACCCACCAGCACCGCTTCCGTTACGAAGACGATCTCATCATAGTCGCCACCATCGCCTTTGGTATGGGCATCAATAAATCCAACGTGCGCTTCGTGGTGCATTACGACCTGCCCAAAAACATTGAAAGCTACTACCAGCAAATTGGCCGCGCCGGGCGCGACGGCCTGCCCGCACATTGCCTGCTGCTCTACGCCTACGGCGACGTGGGCACGATCCGCTACTTCATCAACCAGGAGCCGCCCGAACTGCGCCGCGGCGCCGAAATGCGCCTGCAAGCCATGCTCGACTTCGTCGAAACCCAAACCTGCCGCCGCATCCCACTGCTAAACTATTTTGGTGAAAAATTCCCCGATGAAGATTGTGAGGCCTGTGATCATTGCCTTGCCCAAAAACAGGACGACCAGGCCGACCCCGATGCTGATTCTGCCCAGATTGATTTAACCGCCCCGGCGCGCCTCCTGCTCAATTGCGCTCTGCAAACCGAGCAGATTTTCGGCGCCGCCCATCTGATTGACGTTTTACGCGGCTCGCGCGCCAAAAAGATTCTGCAATTCAAACACGACCAGCTCGAAATCTACGACAAAGGCAACGGCTACACCAAAGATCAATGGCGGCATATGGCAACCCAATTTGTGCGCCAGGGACTGTTGCAGCGCACCCCGCCCCACGGATCGCTGCGCGTCACCGAAGCAGGCCGCGCCGTTCTGGATGGCGGCGAATTCTTTGGCGCGCTGCCCGGAGCCATCCCCGGCGTAGCCGCGGCCCCCAAAGCCGCCCACGACCCCGGCTTGTTCGAACTGTTGCGTGCCCTGCGCGCCCAACTGGCCGCCGAGCGCAACGTGCCCCCCTATGTCATCTTCAACGACCGTTCACTGGTTGAAATGGCAACCTATTTCCCCCAAACACCTGAAACCCTGATCCAGATTTACGGCGTAGGCCAGCGCAAAGTCGAAGAATATGCCCCGCACTTTCTCCCCGTTATCCAGGCTTATTGCGCCGAAAACGATCTCCAGCCCATCCCCAAACCCGCGCCGACGCCTGCCACCCGCCATTCGCAACCCGCCACGCACAAGCGCACCGACTACATCTACAAGCAATATCAGTCCGGTGAGTCGATTGCCGCCATCGCCGCCGATTTAGGCTTCACCGAAGGCACCATTCTCAAGCATCTCAAAAAAGCGCACGCCGCCGGGCGTCCGCTGCGGGTGGAGGGGCTAAAGGCCAGCAGCCAACTCGCCACGCAGGATGAACTTCGGGTCATACAAGCCTTCAACGATCTCGGCCCCGATTTTCTGCGTCCCATCTTCGATGTTCTCGACGGGCAAATCCCCTACGAGCAACTCCATCTCTGGCGGCTGATTTACCTGGCAACCAGGGCGGCATGATGACTGCCTGATGGAAAGGTTGGCAACGGTACGGGTGCGGGAAGAACGCGACTTTTTGCACATAACATGCGAATGGTGTGTCCACCGCTTGATGTGAGACAACAGACGTAATATCCAAGCAAGATTTATATCCATTATCCCAAGCCCCAGTAGGCAAACAAGTTATAAAGTTACCCAAACCAATCCAGCCCGGTAGCAATCGTGTATATGGCTACAAATTCCGTCCGTTGGAACTGCACCATTTGGCCCTGGCGGCTGATTAATTTTTTCTCATCACAAATGCAAAAGAGCCTGACAAATTTTCTGTCAGGCTCTTTTTTTATCACAGGGGCACCCAATACCTTACTCGAGTAGCAGGCATTTCGCAAAAAATGACGAGAAAGACGGCTCGACCGTCAAACAAACCTGGGCTTCCGCATCTTTGGCGTTCACGGATTTGGGGCAATCCGGCG
Organism: Chloroflexota bacterium; assembly: GCA_018648225.1. Lineage (NCBI taxonomy): Bacteria > Bacillati > Chloroflexota > Chloroflexota bacterium. Next base: position 3 of record JABGRQ010000208.1, on the reverse strand, counting down.
GTC
>JABGRQ010000207.1 GCA_018648225.1 Chloroflexota bacterium | reverse complement strand
TTCAGCGCCCGGATGACGCCGTCAATTTGCCAGGGAGTCGAGGAGCAGGCCGGGTACCAGGTTTGCCACGAGATGTTGATCTTCAGGCCGGTACGCGCATCTTTGGGCAGGGCAGCTTCCACTCCGGCCAGCTTCATCAGGCGTTCAGTATCCTCGAGAACGGTCTCCGGGGATGTTTTTAGTACGGCAACTTTTCCTTTGCCGGGATAATTAGACATTTGTGCCTCCAGTTTGTACGGACAAATTAAACTCGCAAAGCAATTGTATCAACAAAACTATGGCTGGCAAATCCTGTTGATAGTACGGGCTGCCTTTATCGCTTTCTGAATGGGTTTTGAAAACGTGTAGTATAATCTTGGCGAATGATCTTAAATTGTGAGATTATTCATGCCAATTGAGTTTGAGATCGTCGTTATGAGTAAATAGGGCTGAGTATTGCTGTGACGAACTCTTCACCTCGCATGGTGCCGCTTCTATCCATCGTCATCGCTGTTATTGCAATAGTGATTTTTCTTGCGATGGGTGCCCCTGTGGATAACATTCGCGAAATTGTTATTGATGAGGGGCTCGCTTATTTGGCGATTGGAAGGCAAGGCATCCAAATTGTTGATATAGATGACCCGGCGAGGCCAAAAGCCCTTGGCGGATTTGGTTCCATTGGGGAAGCGAGTGGATTGGCGATTCAAAAGGGACGCGAGACCGAAAACGGCCCGCGGGACTACCTCTATGTGGCGGATAGCTCGAACGGCTTAATCGTCCTCGATGTGACCGACCCCACAGAAATAACTCAAGTTTGGCGATTCGATAAAATTACTCAGGCACAGGATGTACTCATCAAGGGGAATTTTGCCTATGTGGCGGATGGCAAAGAAGGTTTGTATGTCATCAATATTCAAACTTTACCGCCCACAGAGCCGGAAGATGGGGAAACTTCCTATTTTTTGCATGTAGGGAAAGATGGCGAAGGCGATCCCGGCCTTTGGAAAATTGTCCTGGATGGGAAGAAAATCTATGCACTTAGCGGGGAGAAAGAATTTGTTCTTTATGATATTTCGATACCTCTGAAATCAAAACAGGTACATAGCATTAAAGTCGATGTCCGCATTAATGATCTCGCCGCGCAGGATGGTGTTGCCTATTTCGTGCTGGAAGGGCAAGGTTTGCGGTGGATTAAGAATCCGACAGCAGCCACCACAGAATTTGGATCCGTTTCTGAAGAACACTCCGAAGAGGAATTGCGAACGGGAGCTTTTCGGAATATAGCGGTGTACGGCATCTACGCCTTTGTTGGACGAGCAAATAATGGCATCAAAATGTTGGATATTTCGGATCTGAATATTATTCACTCGCTCGTGGATGAGAAACACCCCGATGATGACGCGGCAAATCTGGTGCGTAACCCTACTGCAATTGCCTACTCAGAAAAACACTATATTTTTGTCGGCGATGGACGCAAGGGGCTGAATAGTATTCGCATCAACGAGAAATTAGAAATCGCGAAAGTAAAACAGGATGATGGTAACACGAGCCTCGTCGGCAGCGTTGAAGATGTCAAAGTTCATTTTGTAAAAAATGATCAAGGCGAGACCGAGACGATCATTTACATGGCAAGTTGCGAAGGCGGCGTGCAAACAATCCGGGTCAGAGAAAACAAAGAAGATGAAACATATTTCATCAAAGGCAATCCGGGGTGCGCGATTGCCATGGACCTGGATGGTAGCTACCTTGTAGTTGCCTATCGCAATAAAGAACTTCGCCGTTTTAATATTTCTGAGAGCGCTTCAACCCCAGAACAAATTGATGTTGTCGGCACCGAAGGAGCTGCCAATGATGTTGCCGTGCGTGAAAATTACGCCTTTGTTGCTGATGGGGAAAATGGCCTGCAAATCATAGATTTCAACGCGATTGTAGCCGATCAGCAACGGGTAGCCAGCGTTGGCTTTGGTGAAGGCGCTAACGCTCAGGGCGTTTACCTTTTTGGTGATTATGCCTATGTCGCCGCCGGGGGAAAAGGTTTGCAGATTGTGCGTATCGCCGACGTCAATAACCCTGAAACTGTGGGTGTTTCTGATATTGCCTCCGATGCCAGGGCAGTATTTGTGAATAAGCCCGAAAACCAGGATCGCATCTATGCTTATGTGGCGGGTGGCAAGGCAGAAGGCGAATCCGGGGTATGGATTATCGATGTTACTGATCCGAAAAAACCTGAATTAAAAGGCCGTATTTCTACCGGCACGCCTGTGTTAGATGTGGCTGTAGATGGCTATCAGCTATATTTTCTTCAGGAAGAAAACGGCCTGCAAATATATAATGTTAAAAACCCGGAAAGCCCTCAAGTGGTTAGCGACAATTCCGTATCTGGAGACTATGCCCGCCTCGATATAGACAAGCATCTGGTATATGTTGCCAAGGCGCGCGAAGGTCTGGTTGTGTATGATGTTGCGCCACCTGAAACTCCTGAGGTTGTGAGAACGCATTCAGGCGCAGGCATATTACGCAACGCCGTGATCTCGGGCGGGTATCTCTACGCCGTAGATGGCGTTTCGGGCCTCAGGGTGGTTGATATTGGTGATCCAGAAAACCTGTCAACGGTGGATTTCTACCCCACGCCGGGTGAGGCCTCCGCCGTGGCTCTTGATGGGGGTAATATTTTCATAGCGGATGGCAGTAGAGGTTTCCAAATTGCCCAATTAGATGGAGGTAAAGTCAATGGTGTGGGGAAGATTGAAGCGATGGACAACGCGAGGGCAATCGCTGCCTCGGGAAATTATGTCTATATCGCCAATGGCCCCAACCTGGTTCACGTTTTTGATTTCAGCAATCCTGAGGAGATCAAAGATAAAAACGCCTTCCACGCTCGCGGCCCAGTTGTGGATATGGCGATTTGGAAAGATTACCTCTTTCTGGCAGAGGGCGGGCATGGCGTCCAGGTTTTGAATATCAAAGATCGACCCAGCCCTCGCGAAGCACAATTTGGCATATTGGAAAGCGAGGCTATTTATAATGCCCGTTCAATTGAAATTTCATCAACATATAACTATCTTTACGTTGCAGATGGCGAAGGCGGCTTAAAAATTTACGATATTTCGGAGCTGGCAAACGTCAGACAGATAAAGTCATTCGATGCTGTTGAAGGCGGCAGTGTGGCGCACGTTTCGTTGATGGGGGATTATATCTTTTTCCTGGATGAAGGCAGCGGTGGGCGCGTGATCTTCTCCCCTTCACCGGTTGATTTTATCGAGATGGATGACGATAATATGGCCGATGGTTTGATCGAGGGGGAGATTCATCACCTATATGGCGTGGATACATCGTTAAACAATTCCCTGAAGTTTGTCATGTTGGCTGCCGAAGATGAAAAGTGGTTAGCCCCATACAAAGCCACAAAAAAAATCAATTTGATCCAAGAAGGCTGGTACGAAACTCCGGGGCGGGCCTCCATGCGGGAATTGTTGAATCAGGGCAATGTTCCAAATCGCTCCTGGCGAGGACACGTCATGTTTGTGGCCGCTGGTTTCGGCTATTTCATTGCTACAGGAATTTTTCTGGCAATCTTTGCCACGGTTATTCTTCCGGTTGGCTCTAACGGCTATGGCGAAGCTTTCCGTCGTTTGGTGTATTTCTTATTTGGGCGTCATGGCCCGATCGTCTTTGTGGAGGATGGAAAGCTCAAACCCCGCACTGCCAGCGAATTGCGCGAAATTGGTCCGGGCATCGTGATAGCCGATGCTTGCAGCGCCGCAGCCATAGAGCGCCGTGCCTACATGCCCGGCTTGCTGAGTCGCCTGATCCGTTTGCTGAGAACAACGCACCCGCGTGAAGGATTAATAAACCGTACATCGGGTCCCGGAATCGATTTTACGCGCACAGGCGAGCATGTGCATGCAGGCGTGGACCTCCACCGACAAATTCGCACGCGCGTAGGTATCAAAGCGCACACGCGTGATGGTATTGAGGTAGAGTGTGTTGTATTTGCTTTGTTCTCAATAAGTGAAAAACCGGATGTCTACAAAGTAACTTATGAAGGCAGCCGTAAGCCCGAAAATTTGCGCGTCGTACAATTGGGCAAGCGCGACCCTGTTCCGGAAAAGGGCGAATATTATCCTGTGGAATTTGTCCGAAAGCTTGAAGATATTCTTGATATTGAAGATAAGTACGAAATTCACAACTTTGTGAAAAACTATAACCTTACTCAAGATACCCCTGACGAAGAAAGTGATACGCCTACTACAGGGCGCGCCTTGATCTACGATTTTGAATACAACCCTCGGCGCGTCTTTTCTGCTGCGGTTGTGGGCCGTCCTTATGATGTATTTGAAAACAAACAAAAAGATTGGACTGAAGCCCCGATTCATGTTGCAGTAGATGTTTATCGAGAGCTATTGTCGCAGGAAATGTATGATACTTTATACAATCCAGATCAGCAGGATGGTTATGAGTACCAGCGATTGCGAACTCAGTTTCGAACGCGTGTGGTCAACCAGGGTGTATTGGCTTTTGAGTATGTCGAGCGACTGGACGGTTTTCCAATCCTTGCAGATGATGTTTGGTTGGAATCCAAGATTAGGAAATTTCCCGAACAAGAACTGTTGAATCGAAAAAGTCTGCGTGCCCGAGGTATTAAGATCATTACTGTAGGATTTACTGAGTTAAAACCCAGCACACCGGATATTCGCGAAAATTTCCTGTACGAATTCTGGCGTGCTCCCTGGCAGCAGCGTTCCGTAATCATTCAGGCTAATCATGAACTTCAGGCCATGCGCATTGCGAATCAGGCTCGTGTTCAGTCACAGCGCGATATGGCTTTCACATTGGCTCAGATTATGTTATCCGATGAACGCTCTCGAGATGTCCTGGCAATCCGTGTGTTTCAAGCGTTGGAGAAAGCATCCGCCGACCCGGCCACGCGTGGCCTATTGCCCAGTGAGGCAATCTATATGTTGAATCATATCCGTGAACTCCTCTTGGGTGGCGATAAAGGCGATCAAGATAGCACACCAATGTTTCCTCCGGCTGAAGGAGGGCAATAACTCATGTCTCTCTATTCGCGATTGCAGATGAATTCTTCCCACAATCCCTGGCTGGGACACCGTATGAGTGGCATTGTTCGACTACTTGGTATTCTTTTGGCGATTGCTATACTCGGCAGCCTCGGTGGCGCAGTTACAAAAGAGACTGATATTCCGGCGGTTGTGGCCGGATGGATGAGTGGCAATTCCGGGAGCCTGCCGAGTATTTATCGTTGGGTATATTTCTTGTTGAAAATATTGCGCTTTTTTTTGTCCAGGGTAGTAAACTTAAACGTTGGTGATATGCTGGGGCTTACACGCTGGGTTTATTCATCCCTGGCATTTTTTCATTTCAGTCACCGTTATTATTTGTTGGTAACGATTGCTTTTGGCTCAGTTTATTATGTGGCGGCACGCTATATCAAAAATCTGCACGGGCTGGAACACGTGAGGTTGGCTTTCCGGTACTTAAATGCGCTTGTGTTTGGTCTGGCGTATCCACGCCTCGAAATTGATGACGGGAAAAAACTGCTAACTACTGGCAGAATAAATTTGATTGACAAGATCGGCGGGCCGGGTTATTTGGTTATTCAGCCGGGAAATTTGGTTGTGTTGGAATGTGTGCAGAAAGGCCCGCGCGTATGCGCTGAGGGCCTGAATTTTGTTACTCGATTTGAGCGCATTCGCGAAATCATTAACCTGGATGATCAACAGAACTTTATTGAGAATCTGGAATATGCTACAAAAGATGGTATCCCAATTCGAGTACGTGATGTCCACTATGTTTATCGTTTGCGGACAGGGAGACATTCGATTGAAGCAGAGCGCCAGGATGTAGATCGGCCCTATTCCTTCTCGCATGAGGCCGCGCTTAATAGAGTTTACGCTCGTTCCGTTAACGTTGCCGGAATCACACCTTGGGAATATATGGTTCGCATTGTCGTGGATGGCACGATTACAGATTATATTCGAGAGCGCAATTTTAATGATGTTGCTCTCCCCCGTTTTGCTGGTCACGAAGAAAGAATAGAGAAAACTAGAGAAGAAATTGCGAAGCGGCTGAGCTCATCAGGCATACGAAATCGTTTGCGTGGCCTTGGAGCCGAGTTGATTTGGGTAGATAT
>JABGRQ010000206.1 GCA_018648225.1 Chloroflexota bacterium | reverse complement strand
CCAATCAGCAGCGGACGCAAACGCATCAGCACCGCCTGCATAACCGGTTCCTGAACAATTCCAGCATAGATGGCTAATTCGGCAGCTACCCAGGTGAAAAACATCAATACCCCAGTGACGAATGCAATTGATTTTCGGGCAGCTAGTCTTTCTCGCAGTAGTCTTTCGCGTTGATCAAATTGCGCCTGCCGCCAAAAAGAGAATATCAGCACTCCCAATGCGGCCAATGCAACGAACAGAGCAGCCCCCAACATCACCAACCGCGCTGCCGATAAACCCAAAAAACGCGCGCTGGCGGCTTCTGATGGCGCGCGTAGAATCGCGCTAGCGATAAAGCTGCTCTCAAAGGCGATCAAAAAAAGGGCAATTCTTGACGGGTATCGGATCATTTAGCTAAGCTCCGCCCTTCCGACATACAAACGGTCAGACAGAGAAGTTAGATATTGGCTTGCGCGCGTGACCACTCAAAACAGCAGAGAACTTGAGTGACCGAATTATTATAACAACTTACGCAAACACTATTGATTATTTTTTCCCCACGTTATTGAAAGAATAAAGCCGCGGTATTGTACTATCCGCAATATGCTTTGACAACCCTGCCCCTCCGTGAAATAATACCTGGAGACCAAATATCAACTTAAATCGCAAAGGGCTACACCATGTGCGGACGCTTCACACTTACAGCTACTCCCGATGAATTAGCAAACGCCTTCCCCTGGCTCGAGATTGCTCCAGAAGCCTACACTGTGCCACCGCGCTACAATATTGCCCCCAGCCAACCCATCGCAGTCGTCACAAATAATGGCACGAATAAATTAGATTATGTTATCTGGGGATTGATCCCCTTTTGGGCGAAAGACCCAAAAATCGGCTATAAAATGATCAATGCCCGCGCCGAAACCCTGGCTGAAAAACCATCTTTTAAAGCGGCCTACAAATACCGCCGCTGTTTGATCCTCAGTAGTGGTTTTTACGAATGGCAAAAATCACCTGACAGCAAAACCAAAATACCGCACTATATTCGCATGAAAGCGGGCGCGCCGTTTGCCTTCGCCGGGCTTTGGGAACGCTGGCAATCCCCGGATGGCTCCGAGATTTTATCTGCCGCCATCATCACCACCGAACCGAATGATTTGATGCACCCCATACACAATCGCATGCCGGTCATTTTAGCCGCCAAAGACCATCAACACTGGCTAACCCCTGGGGAAATGCGCCCAGCGGCACTTTCGCCGCTGCTTGCCCCTTATCCCAACGAAGAAATGCAAGCCTACCCGGTTTCGACATTTGTCAACAGCCCTGCCAACGATAGCCCCATCTGCGTTGCCCCTTTGAGCGCCTGAAACCGAAAACAACTATGCCCACAAAGCTCCCCCTGGTACTCATCTCACATGCCTTGCCGGTAGACTGGCTGGAAAAATTAGCCGGACACTGCCAAATATTGGCGGGGCCGCCCGAGGCAGATCATCTGGCCCCGGAGCTGGTTCAACACTTACCGGATGCGGTGGGAATTCTGACTCTCTTGACGATTCCTGTCTCGGAGCGGGTGATTACCAACGCCCCCAAATTGCGAGTTGTCAGCAATATGGCGGTGGGCTACGATAACGTAGATATAACAGCCTGCACCCGCCGCGGCATCCCGGTGGGCAACACTCCCGGCGTACTCACGGAAGGCACCGCCGACCTGACGCTAGCCTTACTCCTGGCGGCTGCTCGCAAACTCCCTCAGGCCAGCCAGGATGCCCGTGCAGGCCGCTGGACAACCTGGTCGCCCACGGGCTGGCTCGGAGCCGACCTGCAAGGCGCAACTCTGGGCATCATTGGTATGGGCAAAATTGGTTCTGCCGTTGCTCGCCGCGCGGCAGCCTTTGGGATGAAGATTATTTACAGCAATCCCTCCCCTCGATCAGAAATCGAATATACTTCAATGGCTATGCGCAAATCATTCGAAAAAGTCATCGCCGAAAGCGATTTTCTGAGCCTGCATTGTCCCCTCACAGACGAAACCCGCGGCCTGATCGACGCGGTTGCGTTGCGCGCCATGAAGCCCAACGCCATCCTGATCAACGCTTCGCGCGGCCCGGTGGTTGTCCGCGCCGATCTGGATCATGCCCTGCGCGAAAAGTGGATCGCCGCTGCGGCCCTCGATGTCACCGACCCTGAACCCTTGCCCGCGGATGATCCACTTTACGACCTGCCCAACTGCCTGATCGTGCCGCATATTGGCTCGGCCACCCAACACACGCGCAAACGTATGGCCGAACTGGCCTGCGAAAACCTTCTCGCAGGGCTGCGCGGCGAACGCCTGCCGCATTGCGTAAACCCTGAGGTGTACCGAAATCTGTAATCAGCGAACGATTGGCTAAAACTGGTTACTAACTTCTGGTCACAGTTCAACAGCATACGGCTCATCGGGGTCAAGCCGTTTCCCCAGGCTGATTACAGCATCATTTTTGTAGCCGATGCCCTCATAAAACTTAATCACTTCAAGGTTGGTTTCGCGCACCTGAAGGTTGATCTTCGGACATCCGGCCGCGTTCAGCAAACGCTCTGCCTCGGCCATCAGCGCTGCGGCAATCCTCTGCCGCCGGTAGCGCGGCGACACCGCCAGATAGTTGATCCAGCCGCGATGGCCTTCATACCCAACCATGCACGAACCGATAATTTCGCCTTCGAGCAAGGCCAATAAAAACCACTCCGGGTTGACCTGAAGCTTGCGCTCAATATCTCGCCTGGGGTTGTTGTGCGGTACCATCAGGCCGCAATCGAACCAGAGTCGGATGACTTCGTGTTCATCGTCAGGGGTATAGGGACGAATTAACAAATTTTCCACAAAACTACTCCTAATTACATTTAAACCTATGTTCTTCCTAAGTAGGTACTGGAAAGTATCTGAAAAACGGTGTCATTGCGAGCCGCTGTAAGCGGCGAAGCAATCTTCAAAAATAACAGGTTTTTAAAGAACTTTTCGCAGTTCACGTAATCCCCTACATTTCATCCAGCAATTCTTGCAGGCGCATGAAATACCGCCCCATGTGCAAGCCATCCATCAGGGCGTGATGCGCCTGCACGGACACGGGCATCTTTTTGCGCCCGCCATCATCGAAGAACTTGCCCCAGGCAATGCGCGGCACCGAATCCGCCGGAGACATGTGAATGGGGTGCATCATACTGGTGAACGACACCCAGGGAATGCCCGTCATAAAGAGCAGGTCATCTTGACCCGGTCCATCTTCGAGGATTGGGTTTAACTTCACCGCGGCAATCCGCTCAATGGCCCGCGCGTGAAACTCCCCAAACTCGGGGGCATATTCCACCGTGCAGAAACTAAATAATTCGGCATCATTCAAAATCGTAAACGAAGGGTGTACAATTTCATGCACAACCACTTTTTCGCCGCGGATGCGATAGCGGAACTCTTCGATTTCATTGGCGGCGCGGGCGAGGGCGTGAACGACGACCACAGTGAATGGGGCATCTGTCTGCTTCGCCAATGCAACCAGCGAAGTTATATCGACATTTGCCGTCAGATTGAAATGAGGATAATCAAAAGTATTGAACATTTCAAAATGTTGCCGACGCGGCCAGTTTTCCAGGTCAAGATAGCGCATTTGGCGTAATGCTCCTTTTTTCCGTTGATACGCTAACGAATAATATCGCTCAAGATTTCGCCGAAGCGAGAGATTTCTGCCAGCGTGTTGTAATGCGCCGCGCCGATACGCAGCATACCGCCGCTCTCTTCGACACCCAAACGTTGGGTGACGGCCAGGGCGTAGTAATTGCCATCCCATACATACACTCCGCGCTGACCCAGTTTTTCAGCCAGGTCGCCAGGATGCCAGCCATCAACATTGATCGAAAAGGTAGGCACACGCTCGTCGAGACGCTGCGGATCGTTCAATCCATAGAGCCGTACACCAGGAATGGACGCGAAAATATCCAGCATAGCGCGGTCTAATTCGTGCTCGTAGGCCTGAATAGCCGCCATACCCTGCCGCAACCGCAATGCACGGCCGCTGAATGTTTTTGCATCATGGGCCAACAGTCCGCTGCCAAAGTTTTCGCCCAGCCACTCAAAATATTCCAACGCGCCCAGCACGCCAGCGATGCCCTCATGGTTGGCTGTGCCCGTTTCCCACTTGTCCGGCGGCAGGTCCGAGGCCGGGCGGACCTTATAGGCCATCAGGCTATCCAGCAACTCATAGCGCCCGTACAGCACGCCCACATGCGTCCCAAACCACTTGTAGGCTGAGGATACCAAAAAATCGCAGCCGATTTCCTGCACATCAACAATGCCATGCGGGGCATATTGCACGGCATCCACGAACACCAGCGCGCCCGCATCTTTTGCCATTTGAGTAATTTTTTTAACCGGGTTGATCGTCCCCAGGGCATTGGAGGCATACCCCACCGCGGCCAGTTTCGGCTTGCGCTCCAGGGCGCATTCCAGGCTATCCATATCGAGGGTTCCATCTTCAACATCAAAATCAACCCAATCCAGCTCGCAGCCGCGATCCTGGGCTATCAGCATCCAGGGGGAAATATTGGCGTCGTGATCGAGCCGCGTGACCATAATCCGGTCGCCAGGGTTGAGCTGGCGCGCCAGCGAACGACTGATATTCAGCGTCAGCGAGGTCATATTGGGACCGAAGACAATTTCTTCAGCGCAAGCAGCGTTATATAGGTCTTTACAAGCAGTCCGCGCTTCGTCCAGCACGCGGTCTGAGGCGCGGCTGGTTTCAAAAGCGCCGTGCCGGTTGGCGTTGCTTTCGACCAAATATTTCGAGAGGCGCTCCAGCGAGGGCGCGCAAATTTGCGTCCCGCCGGGATTATCCAAAAAGATCACATCGGGATTCGCCAAGGCCGGAAACTGCGCGCGGATTTTTTCCAAGTTTAAAGTCATGTAAGTGTCCTTATCGAATAGAGTTGAGTTCAGGCTGATAATGCCCCCCATTATAAATGATACTGTCTGCACTCCTATACTTTTAGCACAGATTAAAATAAAGAGCTACCTGAAATCTGCCAATACCTCATTCACAACTTTTATGCGAACTCCCGATAACGGTACCACGGTAATATATACGGTTTATATATAATAG
>JABGRQ010000205.1 GCA_018648225.1 Chloroflexota bacterium | reverse complement strand
TTTCCAGGCGTTGCTGCACCATGCGCATCAGGCTGGTTTTGCCTACCCGCCGACCGCCATAAATAGCAAACGAATTTTGGCTATGCGCAGTAAGACCGTCTACCAGACGGTCTACCAACTCCCAACGACCAAAGAACATTTCGGGATTGGTGACAGCTTGTGTGATGAGATAGGGATTTGCGGGCATGATTTAATCCTCGTAAATTTCTAGTATCTCGTCGCGCACCCAGCGGCGCAACAAACCAAAGGCAATTTCATAGCGTTGGCCTTTTTCGATGACAATATGACGCTGCAAGAGGCTGCGCAAAGGTTTTTGTTCGCCGCGCAGCAACGGCCGCGGCTCGTCGGCGGCAGCCAGGCGCTCGACAACTTGCTGCTCATCAGCAGTCAGGCGGGTAGCCCATATTTGATCGTGGTAAGAACGCTTGCCGTCATCATCCATATACGCGTTGACCGCTTCGGCGCTTTCAGGCAGACCCACGGTAAGCTTCTCACCTGCGTTGCGCTCACCGCGCAGGCTGCTCCACAGGGCGCTGCATAATTGACGCGCCAGGAAAGGATGACCGGCGCTTTCGACGAAGATTTGCGTTAAAGCTTCAGGGTTGAATTCCAGCCCCATTTGGTGCCCAATCGTGATAACCATTTGGTCACATTCTTCGCGGCTGAGCGGCGGTAGGAAATATTCCTTAAAAAGATTAAATCCGGCATTTTCCAACCCGGCAAACTGCGCCTTGCGATTGATATTCGGGCTGATACCCACGGCTACGAAAGTCAGCGGCAGGCCCAATTGCTGAATGCCGCGCAGGGTTGCCAGCAGATCGTTATATCCGGCAAAACCGGCCACCAGATCAACATCTTCGCCGGGGATCAGGCGGTCAATTTCATCCACAAAAATCACAAAGCGCGGATTGGGCGCATGGCTGCGCAATAACTCGTAGAGGGTGTTCATATCGCTCGAAAAATCTTGCGCCCAGTCGCCAGTGCCGCGTAGAGCGCTGGTCAGGCATAACGGCGGGATTTCTGCATCCGGCCATTTGGTTTCAATATCATTGATCAAAGAACGGATCACCGCGGCGAAAACAGCTTGGGCGTTTTTTGATAAATTCTGCAAATCGACGCGCGCAACCGCCCGGTCGGCAAGACGCTCAGCCAGGTTATTGACAAACGAAGTCTTGCCCATCTTGTTGATCGCAAATATGCCCAAGGGTTGATTTTCGTTGAGGTACACAAGCAAGGTTTCAGTATCGCGCACGCGGCCAAAATAATGCTCGTCGCGCACGGGGAATTTATGATCGTACAGATCGGGGCTTTCGGCGAGATATTCGCTCAGCACGGCGTCAAATTCCTGATGGCAGGTATCGGCGGTCAGTGCGGTACGAATACGCGCCCGCGTGAGCGGCACAACCGTAAAACCCGCATCCCAGCGGTAGGCATACATTTGGGCCGAGGCCGCCATATCTGCGGATTCGCCGATCACCACCAGGGCCTTGCGCCCGCGCAGCGGGTCAGCATCTTCTTTGAACAGGCTGCTCACCGCGTCGGCAACCCGGCGCACAGTGGAGGCTTTCAACGCTTGTCCGGGTAACATTCGCGCCAGTACACGTTCGCCCAGGCGCTCGCGCTGAATCTGGCTCTGGGGCAGCAACATCAGATTGCTGCCAGCCTGTTTGTCGATTAAAAATCCGGCGCGCTCAAAGAAACGGATCGCTTCGGCGAAGGCTGGATCGCGCACACGCGCGGCCTCCAACGCTTCGTCCAGCGCGGCGGGCGGATAGGTGCGTTGGTAGACACGCAATAATTGCGGGCTGCCAAACTCGTACTCGCCTTGTTTGCCGCGCAGAATGCCG
>JABGRQ010000204.1 GCA_018648225.1 Chloroflexota bacterium | reverse complement strand
CCATCTTTCTTTTCATCAATCGAGATGACCTGTCCCTTGCGCGCATAGCTGCGCCCGCGGCTGAGCCTGCCTGAATCGACCAGACGCTCCAAAGCCGCTATCCAGCGTTTTGCCCACCAACTCGATGCAAACGCGCCGCGTTTACTGCGCGCTTTGATGCCATCTTCCACTTCTTTCGCTCTTGTCGGTTTGAAATAATAATAGGACATAAATACCTCTGGGGGTACGGTAGATGGTAGACGGTAGACAGGATAAAACCTTTCTCCTAGCTACCGTCCCCTGTCTACTGTATTCTGTCTGCTGTATTCTACCTACTGTCTACTCTTGTTAATCGACTCAATCAAACGATAAAGCATTTTACTGATAACTTCAGCTTCTTCCATAACCTGCTCATTATCACTGATATAGCCTAAATCTTTGGATAGGATGAAGAAGTATTTGAGTTCTTCGAGCGAAGCTTCGCCGATATTATAAAAACGCACTTTTTCGCCTTTTCCCTTTCTCTTAAAACCCTCAGCAATATTGGCGGGGAGAGATACCGCTGCACGGCGCATTTGCGACACTAATCCGTAGCGCTCATCAGTTGGAAAACTTTTCGTCATCTTGTAAACATCCAGAACCAATTGATGCGCTTTTTGCCAAACATTCAAGTCACGAAAACTATTAATCATATTCATTATCTTTTCCCTTTCTCCCGTCTCCTGTCTACAGTCTACGAAGTGAGACCGCCTTCCTCAACTCATCTGTACTCATCTCAGTCAGCCACTTCTCACCCGTACCGACCACCGCATCTGCCAGCGCCTTCTTGGATTCGATCATATCGTCAATCATCTCCTCCAGCGTGCCTGTGGTGACGAATTTATGCACCTGCACATTTTGCTTCTGCCCAATGCGGAAAACGCGGTCGGTTGCCTGATTTTCCACCGCAGGATTCCACCAACGATCAAAGTGGAAAACATGATTGGCGCGTGTCAAATTCAAACCCGTGCCACCCGCCTTGAGCGACAATATGAAAACAGGCGGCGCTGAATCATCTTCCTGAAAACGACGCACCATTTCATCGCGCTTCTTGGCAGGCGTGCCGCCGTGCAAAAATTGGGTTGCCGTCCCCAAAGATTTCGGCAAGTGTTCCATCAAAATATCGCCCATTTCGGTAAATTGCGTAAAGATCAACGCCCGTTCGCCACGTTCTAAAACTTCTTCAAGCAACTCGCCCAGCCGCTCCAGCTTCCCGCTCCGTTCAGCCAGCGCAACGCTGCCCGCCTTCTTATCAATTTGGTGCAAATATTGCACGGGGTGGTTGCAAATCTGCTTCAACTGCATCAGCATACTCAACACCAAGCCCTTGCGCTGCATCCCTTCTTCGCCTTCAATCTCTTTCAGCGCATCCTGCACCACCGCTTCGTACAAAGTCGCCTGCTCCTCGGTCAGCGAGCAATAGACCTTCGTCTCCACTTTTTCGGGCAGGTCGGCGATCACGGTGGGGTCGGTTTTGACGCGCCGCAGGATAAAGGGCGTGGTCAGTTGCCGCAACTGCTTGACCGCTTCCTTGTCCTGGTAGCGCTCAATCGGCAGCGAAAATTGCTCCCGAAACGCCTTTTGATTGCCCAAATAGCCAGGGTTCAAAAATTGCATGATCGACCATAACTCCGACAGCCGATTTTCAACAGGCGTCCCCGTCAGCGCAACCCGAAAACCTGCTTCGATCTTTTTGATCTCCTGTGTCTGTTTTGCCGCGGGATTTTTGATATTCTGCGCCTCGTCCAGGATCACCGCCAGCCATTGGATGGATTGGAAGGATGCGGCGTCGATGCGTGCCAGCGGATAACTCGTCAGCACCACATCTTTATCTTTGACAGCCTCCCGAAACGCCCCCGACTTCAATCTGGTTGCGCCTCGATGAACATAGGATTCAAGGTTTGGCGCGAACTTGCCAATCTCCCGCTCCCAGTTCGTGACCACCGAAGTCGGCGCGATCAGCAACGCTGGCGCAGGGAGTTTTCCATTCAACTCTTTCTCGCGCTGCAACAAGGCAATCGTCTGGATCGTTTTACCCAAGCCCATATCATCGGCTAAACATGCGCCCATCCCCCACTTGCGCAAAAATGCCATCCACGAGTAGCCGTATTTTTGATAAGGGCGCAATTTACCCGCCAAGGCTGCGGGTTGCGCTAACTCTTCCAACTTCTCCGATTGCTCGAAACTCTCCAGCAACTCTTTCAGCCAGCCATCGGTCTCTACCGCAGCAATTTTCAAGCCCCCAGCTACTTCTTCGCCGCCCAAGCCCAGTCGCATCGCTTCAAGCAACGAGAATTCGCCTTCAAACTGCTTTTTCTTCCAAAATTCGATTGCCGCTTCAATATCTTCCGCGTTGAGCGTCACCCACTCCCCGCGTATCTGCACCAATGGCGATTTCAAGTTGGCAAGCGCGAGAAATTCTTCTTCGGTCAACTCCGTATCGCCAATGGATAGCTGCCATTGGTAGCTGACCAGATTTTGCAGGGTCATGATCCCTTTTGCCGTTTTATCTTTGCTCGTTCCCAATTTAGCTTTGACACCCAAACGCGCCCCCTGCCTGTTCCACCAGGGCGGGACAAGGATGCCAAAACCCGCCCCTTCCAAGATCGGCGCGGTTTCGCGCAGGAAGGCATAGGCATTTTGCGTGTTGATGCTCAACTCTGTCGGGATTTTGCTTTTCAGGCTTTGCGTGATCGGCGGGAAGAGACGCGCCGCATAGCCCAAGCCCGTCAGCAGTTTCTCCTGTGGCTGCTCAAAGCGATGCCCCAGGCGTGTCAGCGCACCCTTGGATTTCTTCCAAACTTCCTCGGCGGGGATCAGCAGGCTGGGATCGTCTTTTGCCTGAATCAGATAATGCAAATGCCAGTCGCTCTTTTCTGACGCGGGCGCTTCCAAGCGGAAGGCAACCCGTGAAGTCGCATCGCCCGCGATATGCAAATTCCGCATCCAGGCGCGGTGACTGGGTTTGAGTAGGCGGATTTGTTTCGGCGAAAGCTGGATGGCAGGATTTTTGTTGAATAAGGCGGAAATCCAGCGGGAGCCAGGTTCGCTGTCCGTTTTTGGCGCGGCGTCTTTTCCCCAGGTACGGGCGAGCGAATCGCAGAAAGTGTTCAGGAAGCTGTGCAGCAAATTTCTCGAAGAGAGTTCAGGGAATTCTGCCCTGCACAAGGGCGGCATGGCGGCTTCGAGTTGGCTCAGGCGTTGAGCGTCGCGCGGGCTGTCTAAAACGGGTAGCCAACGCGCCTCGCTGCCTTCGATGATGGGTACGAGTTTTTGCGCGGCGAGCGCCTCCAATGCCAGAGACGCGACCCTGCTCCAGAAACGGGTAACAAGCCCAGGTTCCAGGCGCGTTCCGTCGAGAATCGGTTCGGGTACGGAGAATGCCAGGAGAAGGGCAACCGCGTCGAGAGCTGGTACCCAGATCGCATCCACAAGAAAAGGCGCAAGCGTTTTTTCGGCAGTAGGAAGTTCCCAATTATGGATAAGCTGCGGCGAAGGAACGGGGATGCCCCTGGCTTCGGGAAGTTGGAGGGTGAGCGTGCGCTTTTCGCCCTGGATGGCGGGCGCAATGGCGAAGGGGTGCGGCTTCGGCTTGGGGTTTTTCGCCGCGCGCCCACGACGAGGAGGCGGTTGTGAAACGTCGGGCGTTTCTGCCCAAAAATAGATACCGCTCGGCTCGTCGGCGCTCTGCGGCGGTTGGTAGTGCGCGTGGATGATATTCATAAGATAGACGTTTTGGGATAAACTTGGGGGAAATTCATGTCTTCAAGTTTATCAAAGGATTTCTCCATGAGCGAGTACCAATACTATGAGTGGCAGAGACTTGAAAGCCCGCTGACAATGGCTGAGCAAAATGCTGTGGATGCGCTCTCCAGCCATATCGAAGTGAGCGCGATGCAGGCGAGCGTCTCGTATAACTGGGGCGACTTCACGCATGATCCCATCAGGGTGTTGGCGAAGTATTTTGATGCCTATCTCTATTTTGCCAACTGGGGTAGCTTCGAGTTGGCGTTCAGCTTTCCCAAAGGGCTGATCGATGCGGCTGCGCTCGAGGTCTACTTTGACGAAGATCATGTCAATATCCGCGAAATCGAGGGCAAATTGGTTTTGAAATTCGAGAAGCGTGATGAAGATGGTTATGGTGGCGATTATGAAGAGCAAAACCAACTTTCCACGCTCTCCCGCCTGCGTGACGACATCATCCAAGGAGATCACCGCGTCCTGTATATCGCCTGGCTCAACGCGATGGCGGAGAAAGCCGATTGGTACGAGGAAGATGAGGACGACCCCGACAATTTTTGCCTGGACCCCGAACCACCTGTTCCTGCGGGATTGAATGAACTCAACCGGCCCTTGCGGACTTTTATGGATGCCTTTGAAGTTGATCCTTTCCTTGTCTCTGTCGCAGCCAAACGCAGCCCGAGCTTGGTCCCGTTAAAAGAGACGGCTTTCGATTTGGCGATCAGCAAGCTCTCCCGCCAAGAAGCGGATGAGTACCTGCTCAAAGTCGCCAATGCCGCGCCAGGCGCGGTCGCCGCTCCAGATACAGCGACTGCTTCCCCAACTCTGCACCGGAGAGTTTGTTGATCGATGCGAGAATGTACTCGTCTTTGGTTTGCCGGGACGAGGGAAAACCCAACCAGCTTAATGCCTCAAAAAGAAATACATTTGCAGTACCTGAAAGTGTGACGGTTGTCGATCCTCGGCATCCCTTGTACGAACAAACTTTTCCCCTGCTCCATCTCAAAAACAGACAAGAACTGATTCCCAGCTGCTTGGTGAAAATCGCAGAAGGCGTAGAACGGCTGATTCCTGTCAGTGTAACGGATTTATCGGGCTCACCAGCAGTTGTTTTTCCCTCGCCAGTGGATTTATCATCTCTTCACAACTTAATCCAGGCCTTTTTGCGTCTTGAGGCGCAAATTGGGAAGGAGTGTGAAGATGGAGCAACAGGAAGCAATTCCTTCGATGGAGACCGTCGCCTCTCCGCAGACGGTTTGGAAAACCTTGACAGTTACCCAACAAGAGATGGTGCTGCGGACGATGGTTTGGATTTGTCGTCAAATCGCCGAACAGTGGGGTCGGGAGGTGGATCGTGAACCCAGGGATGAATGACCACCGGGTACATACGAAAATCACGGCAGCCCATCATCAGCGTTTGGCATTGATCTATGTGCGCCAATCCACGCCCAAACAGGTTTCACAAAACCAGGAAAGTCAACAATATCAATACCGGCTTCAACAGCGTGCGCAGGAACTGGGGTGGGCTGCAGAACGCGTCCGAGTGATTGACTGCGATCTGGGAATTTCAGGGAGTGAAGCAACTGGTCGGAGCGGATTTCAGGAACTGGTTACGGAAGTATCCCTGGGGCATGCTGGGATCGTCTTTGGCTATGAGGTCTCCCGATTGGCCCGCAACAATGCCGATTGGTATCAATTACTGGATTTGGCGGCGGTCTTTGGTACTTTGATTGCGGACAATGATGGCATTTACGATCCGCGCCTCTACAATGATCGTTTGCTATTGGGTCTCAAAGGAACTATGAGTGAAGCCGAATTGCATCTCTTGCGCCAACGACTCGATGCGGGGCGGATGAGCCAGGTAAAACGCGGCGTTTATCGTCAACGACTACCCACCGGCTATCTACGTTTGCCAGATGGCAGTGTGGTCAAAGACCCGGATGATCAAGTCCGGCATGTGATCGAGTTGACTTTTGCCAAATTCGAAGAGTTCGGCAGCGCAGGCAAGGTAATGCGCTATTTGCGACAACAAGGTATTCTCTTTCCCCGACGCCAGAATGCCGGGCCACAGGCCAACCAATTGTTGTGGAAAGTGGCCAGCGAATCAGCCGTGGTCGAAATGCTCACCAATCCGGCCTATGCCGGTGCTTTTGTCTATGGCCGCCGCCAGAATGACCCTACTTTGCGCAAGCCTGGCCGTGCGGCCACTGGGCATCGGCGCAAACCGATGTCCGAGTGGCTGCACTTGCAGCAGAATGTTTACCCGACTTACATCACGTGGGAACAATACCTGTCCAATCAGGAGCGTATTCGCCAAAATGGTTTACGGTTTGCCGAAATGTGCCAAAAAGCCCAGGGAATTGTGCGCGATGGCCCCGGTCTGTTGCAGGGATTGGTAGTCTGCGGACGTTGTGGTCATCATCTGCAAACCGTCTACAAACATACGCCGCGTTACGTTTGTCGTGGGCTGGCGCGCACAACGATTGCACCTAGTGTCTGCAATTCAGTTCGCTCCCATGTGGTTGATGATCTGGTTGTTCAAGCTTTTTTCGAGGTACTT
>JABGRQ010000203.1:2072-6392 GCA_018648225.1 Chloroflexota bacterium | reverse complement strand
CTAACATCGCCTTTATCAAATACTGGGGCAACCGCGATCAAGTCTTGCGCCTCCCAGCTACTGGCTCAATTTCAATGAATCTGGAAGGGCTGGCCACGCGTACCCGTGTTACTTTCGATGCGGCGCTCAAACAAGACCAGCTTCACATCAATGGAAAGCCAGCCGATCCGCAGGCGCTCAAGCGGGTCAGTGAGTTTTTGGCGCTGATTCGAAAACAGGCTGGCATTTTCTGGTTTGCACGGGTTGATAGTGAAAATAACTTCCCGATGGGAACCGGAATCGCATCCTCGGCTTCGGCGTTCGCGGCGCTTAGCCTGGCAGCCAGCAGCGCGGCAGGATTGCAACTCGATGAAGCCGCGCTATCGCGGCTAGCGCGGCGCGGTTCCGGGTCTGCCTGTCGGTCAATCCCGGCGGGCTTCGTGGAATGGAAAGCCGGGCAGAACAAAACCGATTCATTCGCAACCTCCATCGCGCCACCCAATCACTGGAATTTAGTAGATTGTGTCGCCATTATCAGCCAGGAGCATAAATCCACTGGCTCCTCCGATGGGCACCCTCTGGCAAGCACCAGCCCCCTCCAGCAAATCCGCATCCAACAAACGCCGCAACACCTCGAAACCTGCCGACAAGCAATCATCAACCGAGATTTTGACGCCTTTGCGCAGATCACTGAACTCGATTGCAACCTGATGCACGCCGTCATGATGACCTCCAATCCCGCGTTGCTCTACTGGCAACCCGAAACGCTGGCGGTAATGCACGCCGTGCGCGCCTGGCGAAAAAGCGGCCTGTCCGTGTGTTATACGATTGATGCCGGGCCAAACGTGCATGTGCTTGGCTTGCAAGAAAATCAGGTGCAAATCATCGCGCGGCTTGAAGCGATTCCAGGTGTAAAAAGTGTCGTCTGCGCTTCACCCGGCGGCGCAGCCAGATTAGAACCCTGTTAGAAATAATTCCCCGCGGCATTCTCTACTACCCGCTCCTACCAAGTAGGGATATAATCTCAATAGGACCTACACACCCCTATTTTCGGGCTTTTTCTTGCGAAAGTGCGCAAGTCCTACTCAAATAAAACAAAGACAAATGGCTTCGGCAAGTGTTTCCGAAGTTATACTCGCAAGATACAAATTTCTCAACAAAGGTATTCGAATGTCCACAACCGTGATAATCCAACTGATCATAGCGCTTTCTACGCTGATCATTCTGCATGAAATCGGCCACTTTGCCGCGGCACGTTTATTTAAGGTAAAAGTAGAGGAGTTTGGGATCGGTATCCCGCCCCGCGCGCTGACACTATTTGAAGCAAAAGGCACCAAATACACGCTCAACTGGCTCCCCCTGGGTGGGTTCGTACGTCTCAAAGGTGAAACTGAAGAAGACGATGCGCCCGACAGCCTGCACGCTGCCAGCCCCTGGGCGCGCCTGGCAATTTTTGCCGCCGGGCCGCTGATGAACCTGCTCGCGGCTGTACTCATCTACGCGGTCATTTTCACCCAACTTGGCGCTCCCGATTACAGTAAAGTGCTCATCGTGGATATCCAGCCCGATTCACCCGCCAGTCAGGCCGAGCTGCAAATTGGCGACCTAATTATTAACGCAGACGGTTCGGAAATCAGCGGGGTTGATATGCTACACGAGATCATCTACGCCAACCTGGGCGAGAGTATTTCAATCAGCGTCCAACGAGAGGGCGAAATCATCCAGTCTTCTGTTATCCCGCGCAATCCACCCCCACCCGAGGGAGCCATCGGTATTGCCATGAGCAACCCAACTCGACCCATCACATTTTTCGAAGCCCTGACAATGGGGGGTGTTGCCACATATCAGGATATAAAACTCATCCTGACCTTACCCGCCGAGTTGATCCGCGGCTCTATCGACCCGGAAATGGCGCGCCCGGTTGGCTTCTATGGCATGGGGCAAGTGCTCGAATACGTCTATACGCAAGATTCCCCCGTGGCGGATTCCCCCATCAACCTGAATGTACTCAGCTTTTTCGCCTGGATCAGCATGACCCTGGGTGTGCTCAATTTACTGCCCATCCCCGCCCTGGACGGAGGGCGCATTCTTTTCATCTTGCCCGAAATTATTTTTCGGAAACGCATCTCCATGGAATGGCAAAGTATTCTCATCACGATCAGCTTCACGGCGCTGATCGCATTAATGCTCTATATCAACCTGCTAGATTTTATTAACCCCGTACAACTACCCCAATGAATCCACTTGCTTCCCCTGCTGAAATCTCTTTCTCTGCAATCTTGGATGCGCTGCTGGACCCCGAGACTGAAATTACCCAACAGCACCTCTTTCGGTTGTCAGACCTGGAAGGAGAAGATAAACGCAAATTCGACAAATGCTGGCCCCAGGTTGCGTTGGCGCGGCGGCTGGCTTTGCTCGAAGAAATGGAGCGCCTGGCCGAAGATAATTACCTGCTCTCATACGAAATTCCCTGCCGCTTATCGCTCGCCGATGCAGACCCCCAAGTGCGCTTTTTAGCTGTGCGCGGCCTGTTGCCCTATGATCCCGTTGATCTGCTGAAACAGCTCACTACCATGTTGCGTGACGATCCAGACGAAAATGTGCGCGCAGTTTGCGCGGCTAATCTGGGGCGTTTTATCTACCTGGGCGAACTGGATGAGATTTCTGCCGACAAGAAAAAGCACACGGTTGACTGCTTGTTGAATACAGCCCGCCACGAAGCATCTGAACAGGTACGCCAGCGCGCCCTTGAATCGCTGGGGTTTACCAGCAGCAGCGAAATCAACCGTCTTATCGAAGATGCTTACCAAACCGGGCAAGCCGATTGGCTCACCAGCGCGCTTTTTGCGATGGGACGCTCTTACGACGCGCGCTGGATTCCCAGCGTAATCACCATGCTCGATCACCAGATGCCCGCCGTGCGCTTTGAGGCCACACGCGCCGCAGGAGAGTTAGAAATTAAAGACGCCGCCGAACGGCTGACTGAGTTGCTTGAAGATACCAGCTACGACATCCGCATGGCCGCAGCCTGGTCATTATCGAAAATTGGCGGGGAGGGTATCAAAGAAATTCTGGAAGAATTACTCAAACATGCCGCGGATGACGCAGAGAGCGATTTCCTTCAGGAAGCGCTCGACAATCTGCTTTTCAACGAAGATATGGAACTCTTTGACCTGATGGAGTTTAGCGGCGAAGAGATGTATTCCGATGAATAGAATTTTCCCCACAACGCCGTTTCTTTCATGCTAAATTCACTCCCCACCTTATTTCTTAACAACCTAGTGCCCATCTTGCTGGTAGCCGGGATCGGCTACCTATTAGGGCGCTGGCTGAATGTGGATCCGCGTTCTGTTTCCAGAGTCGTTTTTTATGCCCTCAGCCCTTTTTTAATTTTTGATCTCCTCGCCAACAGCGAACTCAGCAGCAGCGATTTCCTCCGCATTGGCAGTTTCGCTGTCTTCCAAATTCTGACCTTAGGCATCGCCGCCTGGATCATCGGACGTCTGCTCAAGCTCGAAAGAAAACTCTTCGCTGCCACTCTGCTGACTGTAATCCTGATCAATGGCGGCAACTACGGATTATCGCTCAATTTATTCGCGTTTGGCGAAGCCGCCCTGGCTCACGCCAGCATCTATTTCGTGGTCAGCGCAATTGCCATGTATACCGCAGGCGTGGCCATCGCCTCGATGGGCACAATGGATTGGAAACGCTCGCTGCTGGAATTGCTCAAAACGCCGACGATTTACGGCGTAATCGTTGGCATGACCTTCAATAGCCAGAATTGGGAACTGCCCCTGTTTCTCAACCGCACCGTATCGCTGCTCTCCGACGCCACCATCCCCAGCATGTTGCTGGTCTTGGGCTTGCAACTTCAGAATAATACTCATACGTGGAATTTCAAAGCATTAGCGCTTTCGGCCAGTTTACGGCTATTGGCTGGCCCAGCGCTGGCTATCGCAACCGCCGGATTATTTGGCTTGCAGGGCGTCGCGCGTCAGGCGGGCATTCTCGAGGCCTCCATGCCCCCGGCAGTGATGTGTACCATCCTCGCCACGGAGTACGATGTTGAACCCGCGTTCGTGACCACAGTGGTATTTGTAAGTACGCTAGTCAGTCCACTGACGCTGACGCCATTATTAGCTTATCTGGGAGCCTGAAATGCGCCGCACAATTTTGGCGATCATCTTGATACTTGGAATCAGCCTGGGGATCAGCAACCCTGCACGGGGTCAGTCTGAGATGCAGATCGCGCAACCTCAGGTGACGTATACCTTTGGGGAATCACTCACCATCGAGACAGAGATCACTTCGGAGCTTCCCATCCAGGATGTAAAGATTTTA
>JABGRQ010000203.1:0-1972 GCA_018648225.1 Chloroflexota bacterium | reverse complement strand
AGCAGGGATTCCCCAAATCGCCGGGGAGGCCACCCTCACGCCCCCAGGATTGGTCAGCTATACCCTGGACTTGTCCAACACCTTTTTGGGGCTGTTCTCCGATGTGACCTATGAATTCCAGGTGACATTGGAGGGCGGGGAAACGCTCACCAGCCCGGAATACAGCTTTTATTTTGAAGATAATCGCTGGGCGTGGCAGTCGCTCAAAACCGACGAATTTGAAATCTATTGGTATAAGGGCGATACGGATTTTGGTGAAAAAATCTTAAACACAGCCCACGATGGCCTTGAGCACATTCGCCTGCAAGTCGATGTACCTTCACCGGAGGCATTGCGCTATTATGTTTATGCCACTTCGCAAGAATTACAAAGCGCGCTGCAACTCTCAGGCGAAGCCGGTTCGCAAATTGCAGGCCATGCCGACCCGGCGCTGAACAAAGTGATGGTTTCGCTGGCCCCCGGCCCTGCCGAAACGCTGGAAATCAAACGTCAGGTGCCCCACGAATTGCTGCATGTGCTGCTCTACCAAAAACTTGGCAATGGCTACGCCCGTCTGCCGCGCTGGCTTAATGAGGGGCTGGCCTCTACAGCCGAACTCTTCCCCAACCCCGATTACCCGCTTTTGCTGGAAAAAGCTTATGAACGTCAGGCATTGCTCCCCTTTGCCAGTTTATGCCAAAGTTTCCCTGTGGATGCTGCTAACTTCCAACTGGCCTATGCACAGGCATCCAGCATCACCTGGTATCTACAGGGCCGCTTCGGTACCTCCGGTACCGAAGCACTTTTAGCAGCCTATGCTGATGGTCTGGATTGCGAGCATGGCGCTGAGACTGCATTGGGCCAGGGACTAACGACTCTCGAACTGGATTGGCGCAGTATCACATTTCATGAAAATCCCTGGCTGACTTCGCTGCGCGGCATACTCCCTTGGCTGCTGATTTTTGCGTTGTTTTTGCTGCCGTGGGTAATTTTAAATATTGTTGACGCTATAAAACGTCGAAAACCCGTTCAGGAAACTCCCGCTTCCGTATGAATCTACACAATCTTGCCCGCCTGCATGCCCGAGTAGAGGGGCGCGTTCAGGGCGTCGGTTTTCGCTATTTTGTGCAGCAAAATGCAGTTAATCTGGAGCTCTTAGGCTGGGTGCGCAATCGCTGGGTTGGCAGTGTAGAAGTGCTGGCTGAAGGCCCGCAAGCTGCGCTTGAAAAACTGCTCAATGCACTTCAGCGCGGGCCGCGGGCTGGGACAACATCTGGCGTAAAGCATGAGTGGCTCGCCGCAACGGGGGAATATAAGAATTTTCGCATCCGCAGGACGGGATGATTGATTGTCATTCCGAGGAACGCAGCGACGAGGAATCCCTGCAATATTCAATTAGAAAGTATCTTCATAGAGATTCCTCGCTGCGCTCGGAATGACATCGTTTATTCATTTTCAAACCAATCAGCAGCCAAATCGCGCCAAGATGGATTAAGCGATTTTATTAGCGCAATTTTCTTGCTCCGTCTCCATCCTTTGATTTCCTTTTCACGCGTAATTGCTACACTCACATCATTTGCTTCTTCATAGTACGCCAAACGAGTTACATCATAGCGCTGTGTAAATCCAGGAATCAATTTGTGCTTGTGCTCATATACACGGCGTGCTAGATCATTCGTCATACCTGTGTATAGTGTGCCGCTCTTACTATTCATGATATAGACGTAATAAACTCTCATCATTGTGAAGCCGTCCAAAACATCCTAACAGGCAGTCATTCCGAGGAGCACAGCGACGAGGAATCCCTGCAACGCTTCAAAAAGAGTATCACCATAGGGATTCCTTGCTGCGCTCGGAATGATGGTACTCAAAACCCCAGGCCGCGTTCTTTGAGCGAAACCCACTTACCGCGGCCAATCACAAGATGATCCAGTACCTGCACATCGAGCAATTTCCCCGCTTCCACAATTGCGCGCGTCACAGCTACATCATC
>JABGRQ010000202.1:22693-25277 GCA_018648225.1 Chloroflexota bacterium | reverse complement strand
CTCATGCTTTTGATTTTATCACCATCCAAACATTCTGTCCCGATCATGCACTAGTATCAGCGCACCCACCAGCCAGACAATGGCTGCCAAAGATGCGTTCCATTCAAAGTCTTGTTGACCGCGAGGTAATCTCCGCAGTGTGCGCCATATCCCCAAAAGGGCCGGAGACCACAACAACGCAAAACCCCAAAAATAATATACTGGCGGCGGCGAAAGGGTAATATTCTGGGTTATAAAGCCACCCCAAAGTGGATTTCGCCAGAAGACCATTGCGCCGTATACCGACATGGGAATCTGTGTCAGCGCGATGATTGCCAGCGCGCCGATAATTTGCCAGCGTATCTTGCGCTGACGCAAAAATTCGGCCAGAGCCGCGCCTGCCATACCCAAATCGGCCAGCAAGGGCGCATAGGATTGGGCCAACTGCGCCAATACCCCAGCCACCGCAACAAGGATTAGCTTCCAGCCGCGCGGTCGGCGCAGGTAGCTCAAAAACCCAACCAGCATGGCAGCCAACAATGCAGTGACCAATGAAAAGTGCGGAAACATCAACATGCCAAAAAACGGGTATGGGTCGATCAGCCAGAAATCGATCGGCGAAATATCCGGCTGTGGCAGCCAGCCAATTGCCATCATCAACCAGCCCAGCCCGGAGCCGCTTAATGCCCACACGAAGGCCAGCCGCCGCCAGAATAATTCGTCAAAGGCTTGTGCCATCAATGCATAAATCCCCAGGCAGGCCAGTAAACCAAAACTCAGACGAAAGACTTGAAACGCCGCGGGGATTGCCAACCCCAATACGTCGGCGGTATGCCCCATGAGCACATACGCCATACGGACATACGCGCCCTCATGTGGCTCGCTCGTAAAGCGCAAGTGCTGCTGCCAGGCTCCCCCGGCCCCAAGCTGCATCGCCGCCAGGTGAGCATCAACATCCAAACGGTTGAAGACCGCCCCACTGAAAACTAATTCGTCCGTTTGGGCGCGGTAGCCCGCCCAATAGGGCAGCGAACTGAGTAACAAGAACAGACTGGCGATCCCCAAAACCCAGCGCCATTCTGCGAATGCGGATTGTGGCTCATTTTTCGGCATAGATATACACCTGAAGCTCTCCCCAATTCTCCACGCGCTCGCGGCGGTAATGTGCATCCAACCAGCCCAGATGGGGATGTTCAACCGCGCCAGCAGCCTGATACTCATCGATAGCACGTTCAAAAATAATAAACCAGATGCGCGGCGCGGCAGCTACGGCCTGGGCTATATCGGCATCTGCCTGAATGCCCATTACGGCCTGGGTTGCGGGGGCGAGGGTATCTGAACCGCTCTCCGGTGGATCGGCCACAAAACGCTGCGGCAGGCTGCGATCATAATAAACCATCGGCAAAAAGGTCAGCTTATTCGAATGCAGGACGATCTCACCCGTGGCAACGCGCTCGGCCAACGAGGCATCCAACCCGGCATAGGGGGCATACGGAAAACCGTCATAGCTGAGGTGGACGCTAATCCCCAGGCCAAAGCCCAATAAAAGCAGCATCGCTGCAAATCGCTGAACAAGCACGGGCAATTCTGTGCGCGTTAAGGCCCAGGTCAGCCACAGCAGAAATAGGACACCCGCGGGCAACAAGGCCCGTTCGACAAAAACCGGAGTCCATTGGGAGAAGAGATAGAGTAGGAGCACCGGGGCAGCGGCCAGATAGCCCAACCACAGGCCGCGACGGACTCCCTCGCGGTGGGCGCGCCAGGCTCGCAAGGTTTGCCAGCCCCCAAGGGCCGTCAACATCAGCGTAATGAACAACCCCACGCCCAACCACAGGCCGGGCAAGGGTAGATTGGTGATAAAGCTCAACAAGGTTGTCATCAGCCGCGTGGGGTCGGGACGCGGGGTCCAGAAATTGCCCTGAATTTTGGCAAATTGAGCCGGTAGACGCAACAACCAGGGGGCATACAGCAAGAGCGCGCCTACGCCACTCAGCGCTGTGGCTCGCAAGGAATGCCAATCGCGCGCCAGCAACGGGGTAAACGCCAATGGCAGCAAAAAGAAAGCGCTCAAATTGTGGGTGTATTGCACCAGAGCCGCGCACAGCATGAATACCAACCACCACCCCCACAGGCGCGTGCGCATCCCCCGCCAGAGAGCATAAGTCGCCCCCAGTAGCCAGAAAGCCATCAGGGCATACATACGTACCTCTTGCGCATAATGAATTTGAAAAGGCGCGAGCGCAACCATCCCCCCTGCCAGTAGGCCGAAGCGATCATCGAACAGGCTGCGTCCCAACAAATAGGCCAGCGTCACAACGCCCAAACCGGCCAGCACAGACAGGCCGCGCACCACTCCCGGCGACTCGCCCAGGACGCGCATCCAACCCCACAACAGAGTGTAATACAAAAGGGGGTGTTCTTCGGCAGCGCTGCCCGCCTGTCCATCCAGCGTGCCGCCCAGCATGGCTTGCGGGCCACTCGACGCGAATAACGCCGAGAAGGCTTCATCGTACCAAAAAGGGCGCGAAGAAATTGCCAGTAAGCGCAGGATCAGCGCCAGCGCGAGCAAACTGCCCACCACAATGAGCTTGCGCTCGCCGAGACT
>JABGRQ010000202.1:20238-22593 GCA_018648225.1 Chloroflexota bacterium | reverse complement strand
TCAGCGCCAGCGCGAGCAAACTGCCCACCACAATGAGCTTGCGCTCGCCGAGACTGGAAAACCAATCTTTCAGGCGACCCATAACCCTTTAAAAAACAACCACAAAAGAATGCTCTGAACGATAAGGAAGCTACTGAGGAGCAGGTAAAACAGCCAGCGCCGCGCGCTCCAACGGCCTAATATCCAGAAGCCTGAGAAAAATGAGAGCATATAACGTGAAAAACCCGCCAGGGGAAAGATATGCCCGCGCATCATGGTCATCCCCAGCGTAGCCAGATTATAGAGACTCAAGCTGGGGTTGATTTGCGATGCGCCGACCACACAAATGAAGAGAAAGAGAAACAGCAAACTAAAATCAATAATGTTATTGGGGGCGTGATTCTGGGCGATATGCGCGGCAACCAAAAATGCCAGGATAGGCAGCAGGACGGCAAGAATAGATGGCGACCGCAAACACGCCCACACACGCTGCCAACCGGCGCGTGTTCGCAAGGCACGCAACACATTGCGGACTTCAACACCCGGGCTTCCAGGAGCAGCCAGCCATTCGTCCGTAAACAAGAGCCAGGCCAATGGGATCGAAAGTATCCAGCCATTCAGGCGCGCCAGCGCCGCCAAGGCCGCCATGACCCCGGCCCAAAACCAGCGTTTGTGTTTCGCCATCAGGAATGTAGCCAGTGCAAACGCCAGAAATAGCGCCTCGGAATAGGCAGCGAAGAGATAGAACCCTGTTGGAAAGGCCAGAAACAAAACCACAGCCCGACGGGCTTCATCAGTGGTAAATGACTCACTCAATGCCAGACGATAGAATAAAGCTAAAACTGCAAAACATGCCGCGTTTGAAATCAGGAGCGCGGCCAGCAAATAATGCCCGCCTAAAATTGGTTGAATCAAGCGAATGAGCAAGGGATATAGCGGCGCAAAGATAATGCTTCCATCCTGAGCATCGTAGCCCAAAGCGGCTATTTTCAGGTACCAGCCAGTATCCCATCGATACCAATTATCCACCAGCAGACGAGAACCTTCCCCCCAGTCGGGGACGGTTAACGCACGCGACTGATAAATATCATCAGCCGGAATTCTGCGCCACATCTCCTCAAGGGGATCACCCCTCAACGTTAGAATACCGACGCCACTATAGAGCAAGCGCGCAAAGAGAAATATCCCCACCAGCCATATCCATTCCGATTTGAGCAAGGGGCTTGGCTTCGAATAATTTGATTTCACCTGGCATTCATCCTAGATTTCTTCGGCGGGTAAAAATGCCGAGCGCACGAACCACCAACGCACCCACCACAGGCCCAAAAGACAGAACAGAGGCAAAGGGACATACATAGCGGGCTGCTCCAGATTCCCTTGCACTGTTTGGATAAATAAAACCCATAAACCAACCAGAGCCACGGCCATCACTCCCCAGACTACAGCCTGTCCCTTCTTCCCCCAACGCTCCACCCAAACCCTGAAAATCAGAATCAGCGCAGGGATCATCATGACATAATTTGTGGTCGCGGCGCGGGCGGTAAGAAAATTGGTTAATACCAGTGTCATTGCCGCAGTCCACAAGAACCAGCGCGGCCCTTTCTTCCAGGCTAATACCCACTCCACCAGCAAATATCCCCACAAGAATATCCACAACGCAGCATTGAGTTGGGGTTGAATCCCCGGTAACGGTGATGTGATAATGGAAATCAACGAACCGATGCGGTCGGAATATTCCGGGTAATCCAGCATCTGCCAGATCATTTGCACAGGCCAGTTGGGGATGAAGGCCAATGAGATCACAAATATCAACGCAGAGCTAACCAAAAACCCCCAGATCAAACGAAAACGCCGCTGCGAATAAGCCCACAACAGAATAAACGGCAGAATCAGATACAGCATTTGCGGCTTCGCCACACCGAGGGCTAAAAGGAACCCGGCCAGTCCATCTTGTTCACGTAAAATAAACAGGAGCGCGGCAGCGATCAGCAAGGCTTCTATGGCTGCAAACTGGCCCACAATGATGGTGCGCGCGCCGTGATACCATAGCACACTGAAGAGGAACATAAGCGCCATTTGCCAGGGTGAGGGACGCCACGCCACCAGCCGCAAGCTGATCAGCGTCAGTGCGGCCAGAGCAAGCTCCAGGGTGGTCATCCACAAAGCGCGGGCAAGCGGGTAATCGAACACGCCGAAGGGGGCGAAGAATACCATCGAAGGCAGCGGATATACAAAGTGCCCAATATCTTCATCTTTGGCCGGGTCTGCCGGGCGGCCATAGATCATTTCTTGCGTAGCCAAACTTACCTGCGGATCGTAAGGGCTAAGCCCTTCCAGCAGCCACTTGTGCGCCCCCATCCAGCGCGCCAGAAAATC
>JABGRQ010000202.1:15838-20138 GCA_018648225.1 Chloroflexota bacterium | reverse complement strand
AAAATATCTTCACGCGCAGCCAATAACTTTTGCGTTTGAGAGTCGCTTTTGGGGACAAACTCAATCACCAACCATGTCCCCAAGTTGGCAAAAAAGCGCGCAATCTGGTCAAGCGGAATATTATTCGCAATGGCTAAATGGTGAACCAATGCCAATGCCAACACCATATCGACAGAGCCGCGTTCCTGAATAGAGAGGCGCTCACGATTCTGCCAGCCAAGGTTTGGGCTGGGGTTGGTCAGATCGAGAAGCAGCGGAAGCAAATTTTCATCATTTTCCGCCACGCCCTGCTGATAATTCAATTCAACAGCGCCGGGGTCAATATCCCATGCCAGTGTGGGAATACCGCGTTGGCTGGAGAGGCGGCTAAAAACTCCGGTGTTGGCGCCCATATCCCAAACATTCTCTGGCGCTATGCGGCTCAAAAATGAGCCTACTATTTTCTTTTTATGCTCAAGCGAAGATTCAGAATAATTATGAGTCACACCATAATCCACCCAGGCAGTTCCCGCAGGTTGCCAGGTTAGTTTTTGGATGATGGCTTCCAGGCTGCCAAGAATTCCCAAAATGCCTGTTTTGCTGACTTCCCGGCGAGGCTGGTCAAGCTCCACCTTTTGTCCGGCATATCTTTGTTGGGCCGCCGCATGGATATGTATATGAGTTAACAAAGGGAAATTTAAACGCGTGCGCAGCGGCAAAAGGCGGCTGGCTAAATCAAGGGGAATGCCGTCGATATAGATTCGCAGCAATTGACTCAAACGCACATCTCGATAACTCATCAACGCCAGCGGCGCCAAAAAGTGTTGGCAAAACTGTCGATAGGCAACCCAGGGCAAGCCCTCTTTATATTTCTCAAAAGAAAGCGTATCGATCAAAACCGGTTTGCCGCGCCAGAATTGAATATTATAGGCGCTGCTATCTTTCAGCGACATGCCATGTGCCAGGGCGCGCTGCTGAATAGCCAGCGTGAGCAATGCCGCCGCATTTAATTGCCCGAAACTCCATTCGTATGGATAAGATATAAATGCGATTCGCTCAGGGTGAATGATTCGATAGACATTCTCGGCATCGTAAGGCTCAACATCCACCTCCTGATGGGGAATTAGTAAACCATCATTCACCAGGTTTTGGTACAAGCTTGACTCGATCAGCAAATCATAATCGGCTTGATAAGCCCGATTCACCTGCCGAAACAGCGCGCCATCCTGCCAAAAGAGAAAGCCGCTCGGATCTCGGAAGGAAGCTGATTCACGTTTATTCGGTTTCATCCACATCCCCGGGTTTGTGGCGGTTAAACAAGTTACTTAGGGCTTGTTTTATTTTCGCCCAATACGTGCGCAGTACAAACAACGCGCCCAGAAGGGCGGCTAATAATACTTGCAGGAAGAAACTTCCCGATCCCGGATCCAGATAAGCGCCATCACGCTTCAGCCATGCAAAAATAGAGCTTGCTACTATTAATATTTTCATTTATCTGCCTTTCAATCGTTCAATTCGTCCGTCACATCCATCATCAAATATGGATTCGTCAATGGGAAAAAATAGTTCCGGTCGGGTAAAAGTTCTAATGTGGTATTCAAATAGGTGTTCAAGACTACCCGAAAAGAGTTGACCGGCGTAATCTCAGGATACAAGGCGGCATAATTTCCGTCCGGGAAATAATAGGCGTTGAAAATTGCCAACCGTTCATGCAGGTCGGTGTTCTCGGCGCTACGAATATCCCAATAGGCGCCAGGGCCGTGATCGGCCTGAATCAACATCACAACCGGGCGCTCGCTTTGAGCCAGAATTCGCTCCACTTCCAGGCGCAGCCGCTCCAGCACGTAGGTTGTTTGCATTCGATAGCCTTCAATATAGTCTGCACGCGTGCCATTTTCCAAAAATTGTGAACCATCCAGTAGCGAAAAATTGGATGTAGGGCGCACAGCATCGCCCTGGGCGTCGAAAACAAAGGGAGGGTGCGGCGCGATGATATGCGCGAATACAAATTTAGGGCCAGCATCGCGGCTCATGTCGGCCAGATGATCAAACGCAAATAATACATGCTCACGATGAAGATCATAAGGGGAGCGTAAAGCTAAAGCGCGAAACAGGGCTGGCAAAGGCGTGGTGTTGAAGATTTCATTTTGAAAAGCGTTCAACATCCAACGCCTGGATGAAAGATACACATCGCCGCTGGTAATATCGATGGGGGCATAGCCATCGGCAAAGGTAATAATTTGATAGCCCTGCGATTTCAATTGCGCAAACAAGCGATTATTTTCAATCATCGCTTCCGGGGGCGTCAAGCTGACAGTTTCTGGCCCCATTGCCGCGGCCAGATCATCGAGATACATAAAATTTAATGAAGAGGCTACCGAGAAAAGCGTCCAGTGATAATTGGCATAACTGGCATCAGCGATATAAAAACCCATTTCTTCCAACGCCGATGTGAAAGCATGTGTATCTACCTGGTAGTATTCTTCCAACACATCCGCCCGCCCCAGGCCATCCATAATAATATAATAAATATCGGGTAATTGATCGCTCTGTGGGGCAACTTCGACCAGCGATTCGGCCGCGACATACTGCTGCCAGTCGCGGATATAATTTTTTATCTCGTCATGTGGTTGCCGAAAATTCACCAAACCCCAGTTGAGAAAAACAGCCCCCAAGACACCAACGCCTAGGACGTTAAAAAGCCGGCCGACAAAAGCCAGGTCTTTACGATATTTCAATACCGAAAAGATCATCAGAAAAAGTAGAATTCCCCACAGCGACAACCAGAAAATATCGGCCAGATTGCCGCGCAGCAGGGTGTGCATTTTCTCGAATAACCCGATAGCATTGAGGATTTACCCAACCGCGTTGATGACATGCTCATACGAGAAGAAAACCAGCCAAAACATGGATACCAATAACGCCGCTTTATGCGGTCGGCGCATCGCGCGCTTCAAAATGCGGATAAAAATCGCCGTCAAAGCCAATACCATTAGAACCACGCCAACAACTTCTTGAAAGCGTAGCTTATCGGCGTTATTGACATACAAAGAGAAGAGCGGGAAGCCAGCAAATGCATAGGGATAGAAATAAATATCCTTGTCTCGCAAAAACTTCCCAAAGCTATTTCGGACTGTTTTCATACGTTAAACTTTCACACTTCCAGCGTGGATCAGCGCATTCAATTCTTCCTCAAATCGATATTGGGCCGCCCAGCGATATTGGTGCTGAAGCTGGGCAACAGCCGGGGTAATTACCGCCGGATGCACCATAATCTCGGTAACGCCCTGCGCGCTGGCGATTGCTTTCTGAAGTCGTGTTTGCGTCATCGCGCCGCTCACTGCAACGCCGACAAATGTATCGGCAAATTGAAGCCCGGCCTCTACAAAATGCCTGCGCGCAATCCAGGCTAACAGCCACAAACCTGCCCAACCCGGCCCGCGCTGAACAGCAGAGAGAGAGAATTTTTCAAGAGGCAAGCGCACATACTCGATCTGATATTCCTGAGCCAAAACAATCATCGCGCTGCGCAGCGGAGGCAACATGTGAACATGCTTGTGCGCGTCCAAATGGGTGATGGTAATGCCCGCGCTCAAGGCACACTCAATTTGGGCGCGCCACTCGGCGAGAGCTTCATCCGTTTGCAAGTAGCCCTGCACATTGCGTTCGATCAACGCCCGCAGGGAATCATGGAAATGACCATCCGGTCTTGTGAGGTTTGGCAATTGTTGTGGCGGCAACAGGGGTAGGCCTTCATTCAATGTTAAATGCACCCCCACCCCGAGTTCAGGCAAACGCCGCGCCATCTCAACCGCTTCACGAAAACCCGTCCCCGTACACATCAACGAGGCACGAGTGAGAATCCCCTTCACATGCGCTTGCTCCACAGCCAGATTATGCCCATCGGTCCAACCAAAATCATCAGCGTTGATAATGAGTTTAGTTGTGCTATCTTTTTTTTGTTCCAATGATTTTTTCAAACTTTCTCGCCAACAAATAATATATGGGGATGCAAATAACCCTGATCCAGATAAACGATTTTAACCTTCAAACCCAGATTTTGCAGGGTTTCTTGCCAATCTTGCTCTGTGCGAAAATAAAAATGCTCGCCAAATGTGATGCCCATCACGCGTACGGCCAGCCATTCTTCCAGCCAGTTCCAGGCAAACTTCCAGCGGGGATGTTGGCTCATCTCCTTGAGCAGTAATTTGCCGCCCGGGTTCAAGCGGGCGACGGCGCTTTCCAGCAGACGCTCTTGCTCAGGGTATGGAATCAGGTAAAGAACATCGATCAAGCTAATCCGGTCGGCGGGCGGCAATTC
>JABGRQ010000202.1:0-15738 GCA_018648225.1 Chloroflexota bacterium | reverse complement strand
CATAAGTTTGGCGATTTCATTCATGATTTTCTAAAGGGCGGCATACAGCGACCAAATCGACGCCAAATGGCAGGGCAACCCGGCGGATCAGCCAGGCCTCCAGACGCAACAAACCGGTTAGCAGCGCATTGACGCCGCGGGATAGCGTACCCATATCATACTCTGGCGGGCGCGGTGATCGGCGTTGCCACCAACGAGTCATCCAGACCGGTAAAAACGTGAAAAAATTCTGAAATGAAACCCGTATCGGGTGCAACCCAGACATCGTCAACTTTTGCACCAACTCCCGGCGATAATACCGGCGCCGATGCAAGTTAGCTTCATCGTGGTGAACCACAAGAAAGGAAAAGCGCTCGTCAGCAAGACCACACACCCGCGGGAGCGGCACATGCGCCGGGCTTCTTGCAAAGTCAGCAAATCATCTGGCATGTGCTCGATCAGGCCAAACAACGCCACACCATCAAAACTGCCCGCGGCAAACGGCAAAGCGTCGGCGCTGGCTTGCACCAGACCCAACGCTGGCGGCCGGGCAATCAGGCTCAGGGCCAGGGACGAAACTTCGACGCCAACCGTAGGACCATAGCTTTCGAGTAAATTGAAATTGCCGCCAGAACCACAGCCCACCTCAATTATCCGTAGCGAAGGATGGCCGTTTCCCAGCCCAAGATTCAACAAAGTTCGATATACGGCGCGTGCGCCCACATACCAAAAATGATCGTTCTCCAACGTATGGAGGCTATGATGCGCTTCTTCTAACATAAAAATTCACACTCGTTCAGCGATTATGGCTTTTGGGACTTTTTTAGCAAATAGATAACCATCTCAGTCAGGGTTGACCAGGCTGCCTGAAAACTATCGAAATTTGAAACACCAAATTCGCGCGGCGTGTATTCAATCGGAATTTCAGCAATCGCAAAACCATAGCGCCGGGCTTCGGCCAATAGCTGACCATCGATAAATACCGAAGTCGCGGTCAGCTGGATTTTATCCAAAACTTCACGACGCACTACCTTGAAAGAAAAGTTCACATCCCGTACATGCACGTCGAAAAACAAACGCATTAGAAAATTGTAGATGCGCGAATAAATTGCCCGTCGCAAAGTTTCATGGCGTTCAACCCGGTAGCCAATCACCAGGTCCGCCTCAGCCATCAATGGCAGCGCCCGCTCCAGATCGGCGATATCGGCGGGCAAATCCGTATCGGTATAAAACACAACCGCTTTGCGGCTTTCCAGAAAGCCGGTGCGCAGCGCAGCGCCATACCCCTGATTCTGTTCATGCTGCACCATACGCACATGCGGGTTGCGTTGCGCCCATTCGGCAACGATCTGATCACAGCCATCGCGGCTGCCATCGTCTACCAGTAAAATCTCATAATCATCGATCCCTATTTGCGAAACTTCTTGTTCAATATGGCCTATAAATTTTTCAATACTTTTTCGCTCATTGTACATGGGGAAAAACAACCCCAGGCTAGAAATCGTCATCAACGTTGCTCCTTTTGCATGCCCAGCCTACCGTCCATACACTACCGCCAAATCGTCTTCATATAGCAACTGCCAGTCTTCATTTGCCAATTCGCGCGCCAACGGGCGAACCGGTTCGATCAGTACCAGATTCACATCCCAATCATCAAGCACAGTCTGCCAGCCATCATCGGCCTGCACAACCTGAATCCACTGCAAAATAATTTCATCGCCATACAAATCTGTGCGCCCGTCCACAAACACCGGATACTCCGGCAGCGCCCACTGCAAATAGCCGCCCCAGTTATACGAGTTGAACAAGCGCCCGTTGGGTTGTTCGTCGCGGATATATTCCACTGCGGCAACCGGCAAGGTAGCGCGAAAATGGGTTTCATTTTCGGACTGTGGAATCACCAGGCTGGATTTCACCCCCACAGCCAGAATCAACACCCCCAGTAGAATCCAGTTCAAAATAGATTGCCCCCGTGCAAGGCGCGCGGGGCTCCGTGCGGGTAACCGAAATCCCCAACGCTCGCCCAGCTCCTCCAGCAGCGGCGCGGCATGACGCGTCAACACCATCGGCGCGGCCAAAGCAAACAGGGCAATATTACGCGCCGCCACAAATCCGAGATAGCCAAAACCAGCCAGCAATAAATAATCTTCGAGCCGAATGCGCTGCTTTGAGACCCCCAGCACACCGAGCAGAATCAGCACCAGCCACATAAATGGCTGCACCGCCCATTCGTGGAAATTTGGCGACTGCCACTCCTGAATAAAATCTTGCAGCACACCAATATTGATCGTCTTAAACGCGTACAACAACATCACCGGGCCAGAGGGGTTGAGGCAGACGGCGACAATCATCGCAACGCCCACCATCAATAGCTGTCGAGATGGAGGTAGAAGGTTAAAAATTGAGCCCTGGCGTTTATTCTCAACCAACCTTAAACCTTCAATTTTCAACCTTCCAATCATATACACACCCCAGATGATGAAACCCACCGCAAATCCACCGTGGCTATTCGCCCACAACACCATCATCACAGGCAGCCACCAAAGTCGCCGTGAGACGGAGGGCAAACGATCATCCGACCAGTCATTCAGTATCCACAAATAAGCTGCGGAAAAAACAAATGTCACCAGATGCGGCCGCGCCGCCCAATATACGCCGGAGGATGTCGCCGCTAAAATCAATACAAAGGCTCGTAAAAATTCGCCCCCTGTTAATGTTTTCCAAATAAACCAGAAAGTTAACATTACCATCGCCGCAGTCCACAAATTTAACCCTCCGGGGCCAAACGCCCGATAGATGGCATACATGGGCACCTCAGCCAGCCAGCCGGGGTAATGCCAGGCTTCTTCGTAACGCGTGTATGAAAAAGGATCCGTTTGCAATACCTGCCGATTTTCCACAATCCACTGCCCGGCGCGTAAATGCCACCAGCTATCGGTATCGACAGAGATGCGTGCGGCCATCGCAAAGATCGCCAATAAAGTAATCCAGAAAACCAATCGTCGTGTCGTCATCCTGCACCCGCCCATAAAATTGCATTCATCGCCAGCCAAAGCGGCGCATAGCGCAACGCCCGTTGATGTTTATACCGTGCTGCAAATAACAAGCCCGCCAACGCTAAACCGCAAGCATAACGCAACAAACCGCCCGGTTCAGCAAAGGTCGAAAAGGGCAGCACAATCACGCTGAGGGACATCAGAACCAATCCCAGGCTCCAGATATTTACATCCCCGGCGAGCAATTTGCGCCCCGCAGTGACCAAACCCCAAATCGTCGGCAAAATGATGGATGGCCCAAACACTACCAGATACACCAGCAATAGCGAAGGATCATAATAACCCAGCCTCAACAACCCCATAAAGGGAATCCATTCAAATGGCGTGGCATACGCACCGCCCGAACCCAGCCCCGGCGCGCCAAACACCCGCCACAGCCAAAACTGGAATATGGCAAACGGCAGCCCAGCGACAGCCGCCAAACCAAACGCTCGCCGCCATTCGCGCCGCCAGAGATATACCAACCCCAACGCCCCCGCGAAGGGCAATACTACGTCTTTGGCAAAAATTGCCAGCGCCAACAGCGCCCAGGCCAGAACATGCCGTTCATCCACAATAGCCAGCAACGCCGCCGCTACCAACCCGTAGGCCAGCGGCTCCGGCAGATCGAGGCGCACAGCCAGCACAAATCCCACCCACAGGCCGTAGATCAGCGCATACCACGGGCTGACATTCCAGCGGCGGAGCAGAACCGCCACAGCCCACGTCCCCAGGGTTTGAGTCACCACCCCCATCACGGCAAGCGCCCACGGGATACGTCCCGCAGCGCCCCCCGCGAGCAGACGCGCCAGCACCGGGAGCAAAATCCGCTGGTAACGGTAAGCCGGCACATCCAAATGATCGGCCACTGAATCCGGCTGAGGATCGCTGGCAATATAAACCACAAACTGACCATCATAGCCTTCGCTGCCCTGGGGATCGCCTTCGCTGAAGCGCGTGCCAATGCGCGCCAACGCCAGCGGATCACCGCCCGCCTGCAAGATGACAACCAACACATAAACCGCCAGCACCAGACCGGTGACCAGCGCCGGAGCCAGGGGGTTATTCTTCAACCTTGTTGGCATAACGCATACACTCCAGGCTGCGCGCGGCA
Organism: Chloroflexota bacterium; assembly: GCA_018648225.1. NCBI lineage: Bacteria > Bacillati > Chloroflexota > Chloroflexota bacterium. Next base: position 11,610 of record JABGRQ010000202.1, on the reverse strand, counting down.
GCGGTCTGATCAAAAGATGGCAAACGCACGGCGCGCGAAAGCGCATAGAACAGATGATAATCGCCAATCTGGTGCTCTAAATACTCAACCCCCAGCCCATCCAACTGCACCCGCAGCCAGTCATCCAGCGCGGGATGGTTGCTGGTGATATACGCCACGCGTTCACTCTCCGCGACCATTTTCGTGTAAGGCGGATAGCGGTCATCGCGCCCCGTATAGCGAAAATCTTCGTGATAGGGCAGCGTGGGGATAAAGATTATTTCTTCAGATGATCGAAAGGCCAGGGGATAGCTGATCCAATAATTGGTGTAGCCGCGTGTCTCACCATTGGCCTGCAAAAATTCAATCAGCTCATCCATATAGGCGTGATCAATCTGGGCGACATGATCAAACTGCGTGGTGATTCCCGGCGGGTTTAGGGCAACGCTCTGTAGCGTACCCCATAAATTATAGCCAAGCACCAGCCCCAGAAATAGCCACACCCAGCGTCCCTGCTCTTCCCGCATCCAAAGAAGAAATTCAGCCGCAAAGAGCGCCATAGGGATATAAACCGGGAGAAAATAACGCCCTGATGGATCGCCGCCAAAAGGCGTGAAGACGAAACCCAGCCCCAGCGTGAGTGCTACCCCGATGAGCAAACCAGCCCCCAGGCGCTGATTCTGCTCCCGTCGCAAACGCCTACCCATGTGTACCAGCACCGCCATCCAGAAGACCAGCACAACCGGGAGCAATGGCAAGGCCAACCAATGAATCCCCCACGAGGGACGCAGCCCAAAGAGCGCTGTGCTGCCAAATAAGATCAAGGTCCACACATGCTCCCACAATTGCACCAACCAGTGATTCGGGAAAGCTCCGGCGATGGCGCTGCCGCCCAACTCAGCCAGCAGCACCGTTACATCATGTGAGAGGGCGTACAAAATCCAGGGCAAAGCTCCAACCAGCACGCCAAACAGCAAAAATACGGCGGCCCTAACCCGCGGCACAAACTTTTGCCGCCGCCACAAATGCCACAACAGAACCAGCCCCACTGGAATGCTGTATACCAACGTCAGGCCAAAGACCCACAGGCCCAACCCGGCCATACTGCCCCACAGACTCCACAGCCATAGCGAAGGCGGCGCTTCGCTTTTGAGCGCGTTCAGGATTTTCATACCCAGCAACAGGATCAAATTCCCCAGCAACAGGGCTTCGCCATAACCGCCCAACGACACCGTAGTATATAAGGTAAGAATGACCGCGGGAATCGCCAACATCCAGGCGGCTATCTGCCCGACGCGTTGCGACCCCAGCAATGCTTTCCCCAACCGGGCAGTGGTTGCGATTACACCCAAATAGAGCGTACCCTGCACCAGCCGAATGACCCAGACATGTTCACCAAACACCCAAAACCCGAACGCGACCAGAAAAGCATCCAGGCTGCCCATATAGGCCTGCCCATAAAAAAAGATCGGGCGCTCACCCTGCAGAATATGCCGCGCCATCAATGCCACAACGGCTTCATCGCTGTTGAAGGGTACGGCCTCCGCCAACAGCAGGCTTACTTTTAATAGGGCAGCAACCAATAGCGCCCCGGCCAGCCACAGGGCGCTTGGAATTCTGGAGAGCGTATGATAATATCGGTCACGTAAACGCATAATGGCTGTATTGTAACGCATCAATCCGCGGCATGTTTTGCAATTTTGTAAACCCGAACTAATTTGTTAACAAAATCCCTGTGACGAATCCCACAACAACATCTGCCCCGAAGATTCGAATAATGCTATTCATCATAGCCATTCTGGTGGGTGGTTTCGTGCGCATCATCCACCCGCTTGGTGGCGCGTACCCGCTTAACGATGGCGGGCTGTTTTACACTATGGTGCAAGATTTATCCAACTCGCCGGGGATTTTGCCGCATTTCACCAGTTACAATCATTCCCAGATTCCCTACGCCTACCCTCCGCTGGCTTTCTTCCTGACACACTGGATCGCCGCGCTGACGCATCTGCCGTTGATAGAACTCGTCCGCCTGCTGCCTGCTATTATCAGCACACTCACCATTCCGGTTTTTTACGGGCTGGCCCGCAAACTGTTACCGACTGGCAACGCAGCATTGCTGGCAACTTTTGGCTTTGCCCTGCTGCCTACTGCCTTTGATCCGCTAATCGTCGGCGCGGGGCTGACGCGTGCCCCGGGGCTGCTTTTTGCGCTGCTGACCCTGAGCGAACTACACGCGCTCTACACACAACCCAATCGAATTCGTCTGGCGCGTACAGCCCTATTTGGCGGGCTGACCCTGCTCAGTCATCCGGGGATGGCCTGGTTCGCAGCCTACAGCAGCGCGCTGCTGCTCATCTTTCACACTCCGCGCGGAATCGCTGAGCGCATTAAGTTATCTTTCGCGGCTGCCTCGGGCACAATCGCACTGACCGCGCCGTGGTGGATTTCGGTTGTTGTCCGACACGGGTTGAAGACCTTGCGCTCCCCTTTCCAGACCGAGACATTTTCCATCACCGCGCTGCTAACCCCCTTCAGTTTTCTCTTCACGAATGAAGCGTTGATCGCTTTTTTGGCTGTTTTTTGCTTCCTGGGTTTCTTCAACAGCCTGAGAGCGCGACGCTGGTTCATCCCGACCTGGTTATTGGGTGTTTTCATCTTCGAACCACGCCTGGGGGCAGCCTATGCCGCGGTTCCCGCGGCCTTGTTAGCCGGAGCAGGCCTCGAGGCTGTGCTACTCATCCCGGACGCGAATCAACCCCGGGGCGCGCGTGTGCAACCCGTCTATCAACTGGCACTCGGCTTTCTGCTCATCTATGGCGTTGTTGCTGCGTATCTGGCGCCCCATTATGCACGCCTTTCTTCCGAACAGGTTCAGGCAATGGCGTGGGTCAAAGAGAATACGTCGAGCGAAGCAGCTTTCATCATCCTGACCGGCGCGCGCAGCTATGGCATCGACTACACATCGGAGTGGTTCCCAACTTTGAGCGAGCGCAGCAGCTTGGCAACCCCACAGGGACACGAATGGCTGCCCGAGGGCGAATTCAATCGCCGGGTTGAGCGGCACGCGGCGCTGCAAACCTGCGCCGGAGCGAATTTCGCTTGTCTGCAAGACTGGGCGGCAGTACAGGGCATCAGACCGACATATTTGTATATCTCCAAAAAAGAACTGAGCGAAAATGGATTCGACAGTCACCAACTGATTGCATCCATGAACACGGTCTCAAGCGCCATTTTCGAAAACACTACTTCCGTGATATATCCCTGGCCGTGATCTCGCTGTAATAAAGCTATTTTTAGAACGGTATTTTTTTCGTAGTCATTTTGAGCGCAACGATGAATCCCCAACACAAATGATTTGGAACCAAATAGGTTTTAGCCACAGAGAGAACAGCGTTTTTGAAAAACCCTTTTAGAAAAATCTCCATCGCTCCGTGTTCTCTTTTGTCAAACTCTAACCGGCGCTGGATACTGGCCTGAATCTGATCCTAGGCGGCGTTGTGGGCGCGCACATGCGCCAGCCAGTGATCCCAATAGAATTGCTGCAACTCCGGCGAGGGGGCTTTGATCTGATCGAGGTTGATGAACACACCACCGGCGCGCAAACTGCGGAAGATCGCCGAGAAAAGTTGTTGCTTTTCGCCTGCTGTCAAATGGTGAATCGCCATGCTGGAGATCACCACATTAAAACTTTGCGGCGCGTCAAATTGGCGAAAATCCTGCTCAATAAAATCAAATTGCGCCCGGTTGGCTTCAAAACGTTTCGCAGCCAACGCCAACATTTTCGGGGCAATATCCAACAGCGTAAAACGCGCTCGTTCGTACTTGCCAAGCACATATTCTGCGAAAAGCCCCGTACCGGCCCCCAAATCCAGAATATCCAACGCCGCCCCCTTTTCGAACGGAATAACATCCAGCGCCGCGGCGAAGAGCGCCGCATAACCCGGAAGCGCAGATTTAATCCAGCCATCGTAATACGCCACCGATTCATCAAAAGCTTTTCCAACCGTCATATTTCATCCTCCAACTTGTCACCTTGAACCCAAAACCGTATAATCATCCCATGCTCAAACGTCGCCACATTCTGCCATTCTTAGTCATTATCACTTTGGCACTCTGCGCCCGCTTTCTTCCCGGAGCGCGCACCATCGACGATTCTTTCATCACCTATCGTTATGCGCGCAATATTCTAGCCGGAGAGGGCTTTGTCTACAACCCCGGCGAGCGCGTTCAGGGCACCACCACCCCGCTCTTTACCTTGCTAATGGTTATGCTCGGCGCATTGCGCGGCGGCACCACGGCCGATTTCCCGGCCATCGCGCTGGCCGTCAACGCCCTGGCCGACACGGCAACCGCCCTGTTACTCTGGCAAATTGGCAAACGCCTGAAACATCCCTACGCTGGAATCACGGCTGGCCTACTCTGGGCCATCGCTCCCTTCAGCGTGACCTTTGCCATCGGCGGACTGGAAACCAGCTTGTATATGCTGCTGCTCACCGCCACCGTCTATGCGCATATTTCAGATAAACACACCCGCGCCGCATGGCTGGCCGCCCTGAGCCTGCTCACCCGTCCCGATGCGCTGCTATTGCTGGCACTGCTCGCCTTTGACCGCGCCGCCTCCATCTGGAAGGATAATCAACAGAAGACCGACGACCGACGGCCAGCCGCGGGCCTCATCCTCGCCGAACTGCTCGCCTTCGGCCTCCCCACCGCGGCCTGGTTTGGCTTCGCCACACTTTACTTCGGCAGTCCCATCCCGCACTCTGTGGCCGCAAAAACCCTGGCCTATCGTCTGCCCGATAACGCCGGTCTCATTCGTTTGATGCAGCATTACGCCACCCCTTTCCTCGGGCACCTCACCTTTGGCATTCCCTGGATCGCCATCGGCCTGATTTTTTTTCCGTTTTTATTCTACGTCGGCGCACGCGCTGCACTCAAAGAAAACCCGCGCCTGTGGCCCTGGGCGCTCTATCCCTGGCTTTATTTTGCCGTCTTTGCCATTGCCAACCCGCTCATCTTCCGCTGGTATCTCACACCCCCGCTGCCGGTTTACTTTCTATTCATTCTTATTGGGATGGAAAAACTTGTGCGAGGCACAGGAAATTCAGACTCGGCCCGGGGTCGGCTGCCGCGCTGGAAGCAGATTTTACTCCCCATGTTAATGCTGCTCCCGCTGATCTCCTCGCTGCGAGGCTGGCAACTCCAGCCCGATCACGGCCCGCAACGCCCCGCGCCAGAAATGGCCTGGTTTCAACTCGAACTGCTCTACCGTCAGGCCGCTGATTGGCTCAATGATGAAATTCAAACCCGCGGCGAAGAATCCATCCCCACGCTGGCCGCCGGGGATGTCGGTGTGCTGGGTTTCTATACCCCCACGCGCATCCTCGACACTGTGGGGCTGAACTCGCCTGTTTCGCTACAATACTACCCCCTCGATGAGACGTACTACGCCATCAGCTACGCCGTCCCGCCCGATTTAATCATCGAACAGCAGCCTGATTATGTGATTCTTCTGGAAATCTATGGTCGCAAAGGGTTATTCGCTGACCCCCGCTTTGACAATAACTACGTCCTGCTGCACAAAATCCCCACCGATATTTACGGCAGCGATGGGATGCTAATTTACGCAAAAAGACCCTGAGGGCGAACCTTCAGGGTCTTTTTCTAATCCAGATATTCGCTCAATTTTTCTTGTATAGCCGGGTTACGCAGGCGGCTGAGGGCCTGAGCTTCAATCTGACGCACACGCTCGCGCGTGACGCCCATTTTACGCCCTACTTCTTCCAGAGTATACAACTGTCCATCGAGCAAACCATATCGCAATTGCAATACGCGCACCTCCCTTGGGGGCAGGTTATCCAACACAGCAGTCAGATGCTCTTTGAGCAGGTTTTGGATGGCTTTATCGTCCGGGGGAGGCGAATCCTCATCGGGGATGAAATCACCTAAAACGGAGTCCGCTTCATCGTCGGTAGGCATTTCCAGCGATAGCGGGCGCCGCGCCACTTTCATCATATACTCCACTTTTTCGGCAGCGATCTGTAGCACCCTCGCCATTTCCTGTATAGATGGGTCACGCCCAAACTCTTGCGTTAACTGATGGCGGACGCGCAGCAGTTTATTAATTTGATCGCCCATATGAACGGGCAAACGAATGGTGCGCCCCTGATCGGCGATGGCACGTGTCACCGCCTGACGGATCCACCAGGTTGCGTAGGTGCTAAACTTATAGCCACGGTGGTAATCAAATTTCTTGGCCGCACGGATCAGGCCAATATTCCCCTCCTGGATCAAATCTAAAAACGGAACGCCACGCCCCATATATTTTTTCGCAACACTAATCACCAGGCGCGAGTTGGCCGTAATCAAATGCTCACGAGCAGCCCAACCATCACGAATGGCTTGCTGAAGTTCATATCGCCGCGTTGGGCTGAGCTTGCTGCTTGCTATTTCCTCGCGCGCCGTACGACCATTTTCGATGCGCTGGGATAGGTTCACTTCCTGCTCGGCAGTCAGCAGAGGCACGCGCCCAACTTCTTTGATGTAAAGACCAATTGTATCCCCGGTATCAATATTCGCCAGAAAATTGGCATCAAAAGCCAAATCATCTTCTTCGATCTCATCATCTACATCAATATCTTTCTCAACCTGGGCGTCAATATCTTCATCATCGATATACGGAATTCCCGCGCTCAGCAAGGCCGCAAACGCTTCTTCTAATTGGCTAATATCTTGTTCAGCGCCGGGAAAAAACCCCATAATATCGTCAATGGAGACGTAGTTTTGCTCTCGTCCAAGTTCAACCAAACGGGCAACTGGGGAACCTTCATCACCACCATCATGTAAATTTTCGACATCGTTTATGCTGGATAGTATCGATTCGTCTATCATATAATCTCCAACACCCTCATACCAGATAAATCCTGCTTGGCAGGGTACTTTTTTGAGGGGATGTTAGTAAGAGAATACTCTTTTTTCACAATAAAAGCAACACCCAATACCCATGGCACAAACAAAAAAACACAGCGATTTGAGTGAAGAAACCGCAGTGCTTTGTAAGATGGGCGGTCGCACGCTACCAAATATACTCAGGCAACAAATATGCGTCAAGCGTTGGTTTTGCTTCTAACGAAACGCTAATAAACACGGCAGAAGCGTTCAAAAGCCACAATCCGGAAACGGTTCCATTGATCTCAAAACTTGACACAACGTTTTGCAACTTGTACAATGCCTCAATCCAATTAATCTTATTAATTAACAAAGTATAGGCTGGAGGATAAACTTCTATGTATGGACTCACCTCATTTGAGCAAATAGCCATCTGGAGCGTTTTAGGCGTTTCGATTTTAGGGCTTTTATATGCCCTTTTCTTACGCAATCAAATTATGCGTGAAGATAAAGGCAGCGACGCTATGCAAAAAGTCTGGAACGCGATTCGTGAGGGCGCAGATGCTTATTTGCGCCGCCAATTAAAGAGCATTTTGCCGCTGATTGGCATTCTCACAATCGCCATGTTCTTCTCGGTGTACATCGTTCCGCCTACTCCCGAAGCGCTTGAACGTTTCCATACGATGACACACGATCAAATTCGTCTGATTATTGGCCTGGGACGCGCAATCGCATTTGTAATGGGGGCGGGCTTCTCCCTCACAGTGGGCCAGATTGGTATGCGCATGGCCGTACAGGGCAATGTGCGCGTAGCGTCGGCTTCAAGGCGTTCATTTGGCGATGCGTTGCGCATCGCATACCGGGCAGGCACTATCACCGGTATGCTCACCGATGGACTAGGACTTTTCGGCGGCACAATCATCTTTATTGTTTTTGGCATCGCAGCCCCCGATGTATTATTAGGTTTTGGCTTCGGCGGCACCCTGATCGCGCTCTTCATGCGAGTCGGTGGCGGCATTTTTACAAAGGCTGCTGATGTTGGCGCCGATTTAGTAGGCAAAGTTGAAGCGGGTATCCCTGAAGATGATCCCCGCAACCCGGCTGTTATAGCCGATCTGGTTGGCGACAACGTAGGTGATTGCGCCGGTATGGCTGCTGATATTTTTGAATCTTACGAAGTCACGATTGTATCCAGCATGATTTTAGGTGTCGCGTTGCACGCTATCACCGGTCACTTGGAGTGGATTATTTACCCCTTATTGGTGCGCGGTATCGGTGTGATCGCTTCCATCATCGGTACGTATCTGGTAAAAAGCGACTCTACGGAAGAAGGCGGCAACGCTATGCAAGCCATTTTTAATGGCTTCTTATCATCCGCTGCGCTATCCACTATCATGTTTTTGGCCGTTGCATTTTTCTACATGAAAGACGTCACCGGCGGCTGGTGGCGACCTTTCCTGGCGACAGCCATTGGCGTGCTTTTGGCAATTTTGATTGACCGCCTGACCGACTATTTTACCGGTTCCCACGGCGCACCGGTTCAGGATATCAAGAAATCTGCTGATACTGGCCCCGCGACTCTGATTCTCTCGGGCACATCCGTAGGGTTTGAATCCTCGGTTTGGTCCGTGCTGGTGATTGCAGCAACGATCTTTGGCTCTATCATCATCTATGGCGGTGTTTCTTCCGACCCTGTTGAACAATTCACTTACGTTCTCTACGGCGTCGCCATGACAGGTATCGGGATGCTGACCCTCACCGGCAACAATGTTGCTATGGACTCCTTCGGCCCGATCTCTGATAACGCCGCTGGCATCGGCGAGATGGCTTGGAACGGCATGGAAGATGAAGACACCAAGAAGGCCCAGAAAATTATGGCCGACCTGGATGCCGTTGGAAACACTACCAAAGCCATCACCAAAGGCATTGCTATCGGCTCCGCTGTGATTGCAGCCGTTTCGCTCTTTGGCTCTTTCATCACCGACGTAAGCCGGGTTGACCCCCTGGCGCTGGCCAACGGCATTCGCGTTTCTATGCCTCAGGTCTTCGTCGGCATGTTGATCGGCGGCGCCATCCCCTGGCTCTTTTCATCCTTCGCCATTCAAGCTGTTAGTCGGGCGGCCTCCTTGATCATTGAAGAAGTGCGTCGTCAGTTTAAACTAGGCGTACTCGAAGGCAAAGTCGATCCCGATTACAAAGCGGCTGTTGATATTTCTACAGGAGCGGCACAAAAAGAATTGATCCCCCTGGCGCTGATTGGTGTGCTTTCCCCCATTGTTGTAGGGCTGATGCTGCAAGTTGAAGCCCTGGGAGGCTTCCTGGCTGGCATCATCGTTTCGGGACAATTACTGGCGGTATATCTTAATAACGCTGGTGGTGCATGGGATAACGCCAAGAAATTGATCGAAGACGAACCGGTTGACCTGGAAAAGAATACTGGCAAAGGCTCTGAGCGCCATAAAGCCAGCGTTGTTGGCGATACCGTTGGCGACCCCTTCAAAGACACTGCCGGCCCCGCCCTCAACCCAATGATTAAAGTGGTCAATCTGGTTGCGTTGATTTTCGCTCCAATTATCGTCACTTACAAAACGCTTGGTTTTGGTGGCTGGTTAGCTATCGTAGTCCTCCTCGCAGCATTGGTCTGGGCAATCCGCCAAAGCAAGAAACCTGTTGAAATCCCTGTTTCCGGTGATTAGGTTTTAGTACCCAACACTGAAATAAAATCCCCTTCCAAGAATTTTGAAAGGGGATTTTATTTACTCACATGGAACTTAAATTCGATTTTTTGGTAATCTTTACTCCATTTTTGTCATACATACTGCGCACTCTGCTATAATTGCAAGTGCATAAGCATTAGAGCATTTGAAAGGAGTTTTTATGAGCGAACAGCCTCAAGGGTGTGCCCGCATCACCGGTGTTGTTTCAACAGAATCAACACCAGCATCCGAACAATACGACACAATTACACAGAAACAGGAGATGAAAATGACAGCTCGTGTAGGACAAAAAGCCCCAGATTTCACCGCGCCAGCCTATTTCAAAGGTGCATTTACCCAGGTCAAGCTATCCGATTACCTCGGCAAATGGGTATTAGTCTGCTTCTATCCGGGCGATTTTACCTTCGTCTGAGCGACCGAAGTATCGGCGGTCGCCGATAAATATGACGAACTGCAAAAACTGGGCGTTGAAGTTATCTCAGTGAGCGTTGATAGCCACTTTGTTCACAAAATGTGGAATGATTATGAACTCGTCAGAATGGTCGATGGAGGCATACCCTTCCATATGGCATCGGACCAAGCCGGAAATGTGGGCCGCGCCTTTGGCGTTTACGATGAGAACCAGGGCATCGAATTGCGGGGACGCTTCATCATTGACCCCGATGGCGTGATTCAGGGCATGGAAGTATTGACACCGCCCGTGGGGCGTAAAATTGGCGAAACCATCCGTCAGGTACAGGCCTTCCAACTTGTGCGCGCATCTAAGGGCACAGAAGCTACACCTGCTGGCTGGGAACCCGGCAAACCCACGCTGAAACCTGGCCCCGGGCTGGTCGGCAAAGTGTGGGAAGTATGGAGCCCCGACGAATAGCGCGCATCATCCCTTGACCAATCCAAAACTCCGTGTAGAATTAACGGTGTTGGGCCGGTGGCGGAATTGGCAGACGCAAGGGACTTAAAATCCCTCGATGGTAACATCGTGTGGGTTCGACCCCCACCCGGCCTATATTATTAGCGCATCGAAAGGTGCGCTTTTATGTTAAAAAAAGTTGAGAACTGGAGCAACGTTAAAGGTCGCTATCTTCAACTTTTCAGAAATCTGCGGCGATATTTGTGTGCAAGGTTTTTTCTAATAAAACTAATACACTTTTTATTCAGTTATGTGTTACACTATATTGCTTGTGAAACAGAAGTTCTAAAAAAAAGTTTTACCTTTGATTTGGAACCCATGCGTAACCCAGCAAATAATCAACGAAAGGAGTTTCAAATCATGTCAAAAGAACAAGGTGTTGTAAAATGGTTCAATGGCTCAAAAGGCTACGGCTTTATTGAGCGCGATGCTGGCGGTGATGTTTTCGTTCACTTTAACGCTATCATTGGCGAAGGCTTCAAAAACCTGGACGAAGGTCAACGTGTAGAATTTACCGTTGAGCAAGGCGAAAAAGGCCCCAATGCTAAAGACGTTGTAGCTCTCTAACACAACGGAATAAACTAGCAAAAACAGGACAGTTTTTTTTATAACTGTCCTGTTTTTATTTTAAAACTATCGAGTTGCATCAAAGCCTATTTTTTTTTGCCTTTCTTATCCTTTTTATCTTTTTTACCCTTTTTTTCTTTCTTGGTTTTCTTGTCTTTCTTATCCGGCTTGCCTTTTTTGCCTTTTGCACCCTTTTTGTCTTTCTTGTTCTTGGCTGCTTTTCCTACTTCAGCGATTTCTTTCTTCACTTTTTTTTCTTCAGAATCACTTTTTTCCGCCATCGTTATAACCTCCTCATGAATATAAATATTGCAGGCCCTACGCAACTTCGGTGGATGTAAACCGAAAAATGAGCTTTGCGCCTCACGCACCCATTTTCGGTATACTTTTACCAAACTGCGTAAATCCTCTATTGATGTCATTATGGCATGGAAATAGTGAAAGTCAAGTAAACACCAATAATTCCAGAATAAAAAACTCTTCCCAGAGTGAGGGGGGCACCCTGGGAAGAGCAGATGTATTATTGCATTCTTTGATCGAAAAATCAAG
>JABGRQ010000201.1 GCA_018648225.1 Chloroflexota bacterium | reverse complement strand
ATTAAAAGGCCTCCCCTCCTTTTTGCTTACCCCTATTTATTGAGAAGATACTAAATTTATTACCACCACAACTCAAGAAACTTCATCAAGAGCGATCTGCGACAACGGCCCAATAAGGTGCCAGAGGCTATTATAAGGGTTAAAAAGATGACCACCAAGTGGAGTTGTCTGTCATCTTTTTTGAATTTGTGCAGGTTAATGGGGGTAATTAAGCTTAATAGCGCACAAAAAAGATGGAGTACAATAAGATAGTGATTTTCAATTGCCCCAACGGGGGAGTGTTTGAAGCCTTGTTTTTCCAAAATCAATCAGACTTTATGGTATGAAAAAGATGGTCTCTTCCACCAATGCAATGCCAGAGCAAGGACAACTCGTAACGGTTCGCCAACGCCAGTATGTGGTCACGGATGTGCAGAAGAGTTCTTTGCCGCCCAGCCCGCTATCGTTGTCTCCTGATCAGCAGCAGCATCTAATCTCCCTGCGTTCTGTGGAGGATGATGCGCTGGGTGAAACACTGGAAGTGATCTGGGAGCTGGAGCCTGGTGCACGGGTTGAAAAGGCCGTAGGGTTGCCATCCGTAGATGGTTTTGACCCGCCAGAACGATTGGACGCTTTTCTGGATGCGGTGCGTTGGGGTGCGATCTCATCTGCCGATGTGCGGGCGTTACAGGCACCTTTTCGGAGCGGGATCGAGATTGAAGATTACCAGCTTGATCCTTTAGTGCGTGCTATTCAGATGCCGCGCGTCAATTTGTTGATCGCGGATGATGTCGGTTTGGGGAAGACTATTGAAGCCGGATTAATCGTCCAGGAGCTGATCGTTCGAGCCAGGATTCAATCGGTGTTGGTCGTCTGCCCAGCGGGTCTCCAGATCCATTGGCGTGACCAAATGCGGGATAAGTTCGGGTTGGAGTTCCGCATTGTTGACGGAACCCTGGTCAAGGAGTTGCGGCGTACCCGTGGCATCCATGCAAATCCCTGGAAACATTTTCCACGTCTGATCACGTCGATCGACTATATCAAACGCGATCGCCCAATGCGCCTGATGCGGGAAGTGCTCCCCGCAGAGGGAGAAACTGTTTATCCGCGCCCCTTTGATATGTTGATCGTGGATGAGGCGCATAACGCTGCCCCCTCAGGGACCGGCGAATATGCAATTGATTCTCTCAGAACACAAGTCATCCGCACGCTGACGAGGCATTTTGAGCACCATCTCTTCCTGACCGCTACCCCACATAACGGGTATCCGAACAGCTTCTCAGCATTGTTGGAGATGTTGGATCATCAGCGTTTTGCACGGGGAATTTCTCCAAACCCAAGCCAACTGGAAAATATCATGGTGCGGCGCTTGAAGTCGGAGTTTGTGAACTGGGCAGGTAAAAATAAATTCAAGCAGCGTATTCTGGATGTGATCGAAGTGGATTATGGCGATGATGAACACGACGTGCATCGCTGGCTACGTGAGTATACAGAACTGCGTCAGAAGTCTGCCCGAAGTAACGAAGAGCGCTACGCGACAGAGTTTGTGTTGAAGCTGCTCAAGAAAAGACTCTTTTCATCTCCGGCAGCTTTTGGCTTAACCCTGGACAAACATATCAATACCCTGCAACGGGATGTTGAAAAGAAAGCAAAGGCGCAGAAGAAGGTTTCTCCTGGCATTTTGCGGCGACGCATTGCACAAATGGATGAAGACTACGCCGTAGACAGCGATTACGAAACTGCCATCGAGGATGCAGTCGATACGGCCAGCAATATCTTTGAGACCCTTGATGAACGCGAAAAATATCTTTTGAAGCAGATGCAGCATTGGGCGGAACGAGCAGCCTATCAACTGGACAGCAAAACCAAGGCGTTTATCGCCTGGCTGGAAGAGACCGTCAAACCCAACGGCGCATGGAACGATGAGCGCGTGATTATCTTCACAGAATATCGCGCCACCCAAAACTGGTTGCAAGATTTATTGGCACGCTCAGGGCTGGGATCGGACGGTCGTTTGCTGACGATTTTCGGTGGCATGGACAAGGATGACCGCGAGGCAGTCAAAGCCGCTTTTCAGGCGCGCCCAGACCAAAGCCCGGTGCGTATCCTGCTGGCAACTGATGCTGCATCCGAGGGCATCGACTTGCAAAATTATTGTCATCGTTTGGTGCATTTTGAGATCCCCTGGAATCCCAATCGCATGGAACAGCGCAATGGGCGCGTGGATCGACATGGACAGCGCCACGATGTTTTGATCTACCATTTTGTGGGCAAGGGCTATCAGGGGCGCACTGAGCTGGATACTGTGCCGGTGGGCGATCTGGAAGGTGACCTTGAATTCCTGATGCGCGCTGCGCGTAAAGTCCAGCAAATTCGTGAGGATTTGGGGAAAGTCGGTCCGGTGATCGCCAGCCAGGTGGAAGAGGCGATGATCGGCAAACGGGATCATTTGGATACGCAACTGGCAGAAGATGCTGCCCAGGCGGGAAGGCAGATGCTCAAGTTTGAGCGCGATCTAAAGACAATCGTAGATCAGCATTATCAGCTATTGCAGGAAACCAGAAAAAATCTGAATCTCTCACCCGCGAATGTGAAAAAAGTTGTCGACATTGCGCTTGACTTAGCCGGACAGCCTGCTTTGCTGCCAACAATCGAAGTTGATGGTCCAGCGCTTGATGGAAGCGCCTATCACTTGCCCGCCTTGAGCGACAGTTGGGCGAAGAGCGCCGATGGATTGGCGCACCCGCATACAGGGAATGTACGCCCGATTGTTTTTGACCACAGTCAGGTAAAGGGACGCGATGATGTCGTTCTGGCGCATCTCAATCATCGTTTGGTGCAGATGTCCTTGCGCTTGCTGCGTGCCGAAGTTTGGTCTTCGAGCGGGAAGCTTTTCCGTGTAACGGCGCGCCAGGTGCCGAACGATGCCTTGGAAACACCCGCTGTGGTTGCCCATGCACGTTTGGTGGTGACGGGCGGAGACAGCCATCGCCTGCACGAGGAGATTATTACCGCAGGCGGCGTGATCCGTGAGGGGCGTTTTCGGCGCATGAATGTTGGCGAGACGCAAAATGCGATCGACGCTGGCACGGGCAAGCCCGTTTCTGAAAGCGTGCAGCAGATGCTGATTGACGTTTGGCCCAGCATTGAAAGCTCGCTAGTGGCAGCCCTTGAAGCGCGCATGAATGACCGTCTTTACGGGATGCAGCGCTTGTTAGAAGAACGCTCGACCAAAGAGAGCAGCGATATTCGGGCGGTTTTGTCTGAACTGGAGCAAAATATTCGCGCGGAGTTGAAGCGTCTTGATAAGCCTGAACAATTGGAGCTCTTTAGCAATTTCAAACAGGATGAGTTTGACCAGCTCAACCGCAACCTGGCGGCGTTGCGTGCTCGCCTGAAGCAGATCCCCAGTGAAATTGACGAGGAAGTTGCGCTGATCGAGCAGCGTTATGCAGACCCGCGGCCAAGGATGTTCCCGGTGGCGATCACTTTCCTCGTGCCGGAGAAATTATCATGACCGCAACCCAACATGCCGAATGGCTTTCTCTTTTAGAAATTTCTGGTCCTTTTTTGTCTTTGCCGGTCTTGACGCGCATTTTCCCGCAGGGGATTGATGCGTTTGAGAGTCAGCGGGCGCGTTTATTGCGGGATGCCTACGAAGAATGGGCGGATAATGTGCAGGGGTTGGTGCCCGACCCGTTGGTACATGGCGAGTGGGTGCGTTTTGTACTCGAAGCAGCGCTGGGCTATGACGACGAGGTGCTAAAAAGCGGGACCGAGATACCGGAATCCTTCTCGGTGGCGGTTTTGGAACACGGTGAAACGTTGAAGCCAGACCTGTTGCTGGTTGACCCTCAGCAAGCCACGGGTGCGGAGCGATCCGTGCCGAGGTTGGTGATCCAAATTTTGCCGCCCGGACAAGACCTCGAGAAGCCGATCTCCGGCAGTCGCTGGAAGGCATCCGCAGCAACGCGCATGATGGAATTATTGCACGCCTTGCAGGAGCAGCAGCCTGATGCTACGTTGGGATTGCTGACGAACGGTGAACGCTGGATGCTGATTTCGGCGTCCAAGGGTGAGACGACGGGCTTTACATCCTGGTATGCCTCGCTCTGGTTTGATGAACGCCTGACGCTGCGGGCTTTTGCGGCATTGTTGGGCGCGCAGCGTTTCTTTGGCGTGCCTGCCGATGAAAGCCTGAGCGCCCTGCTGGTGGAAAGTGCCAAAGATCAGCATGAAGTCACCGATACGCTCGGTTATCAGGTGCGGCATGCGGTGGAGATTTTGGTGCAGGCTATTGACCGCGCAGACCGCGATGCGCAGGGGCGTTTACTGGCGGGGCTGGGCATGGATGCGCTCTATGAAGCGGCGCTGACGGTGATGATGCGTCTGGTCTTTTTGCTTTCTGCCGAAGAGCGCAAATTGCTGCCTTTGGATGATCCCTTTTATGCCGAAAATTACGCCATTTATCCGCTGCGCGAGATTTTGCGCAAGCAGGCGGATGAGACCGGCGAAGAAGTGCTCGAACGAAATAGTGATGCCTGGTTCCGTTTGTTGGCTGTTTTTCGGGCGGTCTACGCCGGTGTGCAACACGACCGCCTGCGTTTGCCTGCCTACGGCGGCAGCTTATTTGACCCCGACCGTTTTCCCTTCCTCGAGGGGCGTGAACCGAAATCCGATTGGCGTGGGGATGCTGCCCTGCCGATCAAAATCCCAAACCGCACGGTGCTGCATTTGCTGGATGCTTTGCAGGTGCTGGGGATGAAGCTGCCGGGCGGCGGACGGGAAGCACGGCGGATCAGTTTTCGGGCGCTGGATATTGAGCAGATCGGGCATGTCTACGAAGGTTTGCTGGATCACCAAGCCGTGCGTGCGGACGAACCTGTGTTGGGCTTGGTCGGTGCCCAGGGGCAGGAACCCGAAGTTGGGCTTTCTGTTTTGGAAAATTTCGCCGCACAGGGCGCTGATTTGGCTGCCAACGTAAAGCTGATCGAATTCCTGCGCGAGATCACCAAACGCTCCGAATCGGCGTTGCGCAACAGCTTGAGCCAGGCTGCGGATGAACTGGATGGGAATACCTTACGGATCGCCTGCGGCAATGACGCGGCACTCATTCAACGCGTGCTGCCTTTTGCCGGGCTGCTGCGTGAAGATGATTTTGGTACGCCGGTCGTCGTGGTGGCGGGCAGTGTTTATGTGACCGCAGGCAACACGCGCCGTGCGACCGGCACGCATTACACCCCCCGCAGCCTGACCGAACCAATTGTGCAGCATACCCTCGAGCCGCTGGTCTACACAGGCCCCGCCGAAGGCAAACCCAAAGAAGATTGGCAACTAAAAAGACCCGAAGCATTGCTCGATCTGAAAATTTGCGATATGGCGATGGGCAGTGGGGCGTTTCTGGTTCAGGTGGTGCGTTATTTGTCGGAGAGACTTGTTGAAGCGTGGGAGCAATATCCAGTGGACAGTGGTCAGGTATCAGGGGGCAGTAGTGGGCAGTCACCGAATACTGACGAACTGATCACTGACGACCGATTACTGGACGCAAAGCGATTGGTTGCCGACCGCTGCATCTACGGCGTGGATAAGAACCCGCTGGCGGTCGAGATGGCGAAGCTCTCGCTCTGGCTGATCACGCTCGACCGCGCCAAGCCCTTCAGCTTTTTAGACCACGCCCTGAAATGCGGTGACTCGCTGGTGGGCGCATCCGAAAGCGACTTTTTGAATTGGGCACGCGGCTTATTGAACGACCCCGCACGGGCAGCCAGCAAAACGCTCTTCGATGCCACCCTCGAAGAAGAGATCGCCCTCGCCCGCCAAAAACGACGGGAGTTGCAATCCTTTCAAGTTCTCGATCTACGAGACGCCGAACGCAAAGCGCTCCTGCTGGCAGAAGCGGATGCCGCTCTCGAGCGGGTCAAACTGGGCGCAGACCTGCTGACAGGCAGCAAATTGCTCGGTTTGAGCCAAAAAGAAAGTGAAGACTTCTCCTCCCGCCTTTTGCTTGATTATGTGGCAGGCGAAGCGATGCAAAAGCCCGACGCCGAAAAAGCCTTAAATGCCGCCCACAAGGAACGCGCCTTTCATTGGGGATTTGAGTTTCCGGAAGTTTTCCAGCAGGGGGGCTTTAGCGCTTTTGTGGGAAATCCGCCGTTTATCGGGGGAAGAAGAATTATCCGCACATTTGGAGAAAAATATCAATCTGCACTAAAGGAATTATTCATTGATGTAAGCGCAAATGCCGATTTTTCGGTTTATTTTTTCTTGCAAGCTTATAAAAATACGTTTAGAGGAGGGTATTGGGGATTGATTGCAACTAAAACTATCGCTGAAGGCGATACACGTGAAAGTGGTTTACAAAAAATGCTTTCACAAAACACACATATTTACCGTGCGATTTCATCTCAACCCTGGCCAGGGGCAGCAAATGTCTTAGTAGCTATCGTTTTTATGACAACCGCTTCTTGGAAAGCATTATCAAACTTAAATAATGAGTATGTAAAAAACATATCTTCGTTTTTGCTTCTGTCCTGCCTCAGCGCAAAATGGAATTTTGGCAGCCATGTTATAGTTCACAAC
>JABGRQ010000200.1 GCA_018648225.1 Chloroflexota bacterium | reverse complement strand
GAGGAAGATGCGAACAGCAGCGATCCTAACTCGCCTGCGGCATCAATCCAAACGGCCGGAACTTGTAGCCATACACCAGCATCCCGCGCTCATCGTCGCCTTCGGCGCGTAATTTGCGGGTGACCATCTCTACCAGCATCCCAACTTCCACGGGCTTCTCGCCAAGATCGGTCAGTTGCGCGGTTACCACGGGGCCTTCATCGAGTTTTACCAATGCCACGGTATACGGCGCATCGGCCTGATACCCAGCTGGGGCATTATACAGCGTGGTATACGAATACACTTCGCCGCGGCCGCTAAAATGAAATTCTGTTTTGGCTTCATCGCCGCATTCTGGGCAGACATCGCGTGGGGGAAATATTTTTGCATCGCAGTGCGGACAAATTTCGCCCACCAAGGCATAGCGTTGTTTCTTTAATCGCCAGTGACGTGGTATTTCCATGCTTTATCTCCTTCAGACCAATGTCCTGATTGCACACAAGTGTAGCCGGAAAAACTATCAAGAACTATCAGGATGCTGGCGGACAGATGATAGGCACTTTGGAATTGCCTGTCATCTATATCGCATCAAGGATATGGGTCACAACCGTAGCAGCCGGGCCGCCCAGAGCTTGCACCAGGGCGCGTTTGGCGTTGGGGATTTGATTTGACCCTGCCTGGCCGCGCAACTGTAAGGTGGATTCGACCACCTGATAGATTCCGGTTGCGCCCCAGGGGTTACCGCGCGCCTTCAACCCGCCGAGGGTGGCGATGGGCAGACTCCCCTCGAGGGTGATTGCCGCGTTATGGGCCATCTCCCACCCCCGGCCGCGTTCCGCATATCCGGCAGCTTCCAGCGAGAGGGCAGCATAAACCGAAAAAGTATCACTCAGCTCGAAGAAATCCATCTGGTCAATGCTGGCTCCGGCCTGATAACAAGCCCGCTCCACCGAGAGCCGGGCGGCGCGAAAATCCAGCGGATCGGGGCGGTCGTGCAGGGCCAGCGTGTCGGTGGCGACGCTCGAAGCGGCAATCCGCACGCGGGGATGCTGGCTATCGGGGGGGAGTAATTCGGGGCGCGTCAGCAGCACTGCCGCAGCGCCATCGGCATCCGGCGCGGCATCGAACATATTTAGCGGATCGCAGATCATCCCGGCGCGCTCGTAGAGAGTGGGCCGGAGCGCCTTTTGGAACATGGCGTGAGGGTTGCCCGCGCCGTTGGCGTGCGCCGTGAGCGGGAAATTCGCCAATGCAAATTCGGGCACATTGAACTCGTGCAAATAGCGCCGCATCAGCAGGGCGGCCTGCGCCGTGGGGGTCAGCCCGTGGACGGCTTCATAGTCGCTATCGAGGGTGGTGGCGATATTGACATCCACCTCCGGGCCAACCTTGTCGGTAATTTTTTCCACACCGACCACCAGCGCCGCATCCACGAAGCCCGATTTGACCGCTAAAAATCCGGCGCGCAAGGCGGCCGCGCCAGAGGCTCCGGCGGCTTCGAGTGTGCAAGCCTCAATGCCGCGCAAGCCCGCAAAATCGGCGATCAAAGCGCCCAGATGCGCCTGCCCTGAAATCTGTGGGGCGAAAACATTGCCCACATATAACGCCTGAGGACGCAGCCCGGCGGCATCGTTCAGTGCGGCTTCGATGGCATAAAAAGCCAGCTCGCGCAGCGAAATTTCCCAATGTTCGCCGACGTTAGTTTGTCCAATACCGGCGATGATGACATCTGTACTCATGAAATTCTCCCGCAATAGAAACCCAAAAAAAGGGATGTAAGCGTTGCGAAGCAACGCTTACATCCCTTTTTTTGGAATATTACTTCATCAATAATTTGCCGCGCATGCGCGTATAGGTCGCATAATCAATCTCGGTGCGGCGGGCAATGTAGGTTTGGGTTTTGATGGCCTTGTCGCGCTGCTCCAGCAGTCGCTCGGTGACGCGCAGACCCAAAGCATCGGAGCCTGCCCCGGAGCCAAAAGAGACCATCAGAATGCGGTCGCCGGGCTGAGCAATATCCAGCGTGGCGGTCAGGCCAATGATCGCTGCTCCGGAATAAGTATTGCCGATCACTGGGACGAGCAGTCCGGGGGCAATTTGCTCTTTGCTGAAGCCCAATTGCGCGCCAACCCGCGTGGGGAATTTAGTGTTGGGCTGGTGGAAGATAGCATATTGGTAATCGGCAGCAGTAGTTCCGGTGGAATCCAGATAGACCTGCGCTGCTGAAGTGATGTGATGAAAATAGGCCGGTTCGCCGGTGAAGCGCTGCCCGTGTTCGGGGTATTTCTGGTATTCTCGCCGCCAAAAATCGGGTGTGTCGGTGACGTAGGACAGGCTGCTTTCAATCACCGCCAGCGCTTCTTCTGCCGGGCCGATTAAAAAGGCCGCGCCACCCGCCGCCGCGGTATATTCCAGGGCGTCGCCGGGGCGGCCTTGTGCTGTATCCATGCCGATTGCCAGGGCGTAGTTTGCCATATTGGAGCCGACCAAACCCATCGCCGCGACCATCGCTTCCGTGCCCGCTTTGCAGGCGAATTCCCAATCACCCGCCTGCGTGAAGGGTACAATCCCCAGGGCTTCGGCAACAATCGTGGAGGTGGGTTTTACGGCATAGGGATGCGATTCGGATCCCACCCAAACAGCGCGAATTTCTTCGGCCTGGATTTCGGCCCGCGCCAGGGCGTTACGCGCCGCCTCAATCGACATGGTGGCGGTATCTTCGTCTGGACCGGGGACGGCTTTCTCCTGAATCGGGGCGCCGCCGGTGCCATCTGTCCAAATGCGCGAAATCTCTTTGGCGGGCAGGCGGTAGCGCGGTACATACGCGCCGTAGCCAACGATTCCCACCGAGCGGGAGGGAATGAGTAATTTCTGTTGAAGGTTGGATGTTGAAGGTTGAGTCATAGATTTGCTCTCATTTGGCATTGGCCCTCACCCTAACCCTCTCCCCGCGGGAGAGGGGATAAAAAGAGAACCCCGATGCAGCCCCATCTCCCTGTGGGAGAGGGCGGGGGGTGAGGGGAATTATCCTGCGCTACATTCTATTTTTACCAAAATCTCTCTCGCTCGATCAATCCGCACCGCCTTTTCGGTGACCATTTGCGCGGCGATTTTTTCGATCATCTCGTCCGTGGCTCCAGCGGCGATGGCGACCTGGCGGGCATGCAGGTTCATGTGACCGCGTTGAATGCCTTCGGTTGCCAGCGCGCGCAAGGCGGCCAGGTTTTGCGCCAAGCCCACCGCGGCGATAATCTCGGCCAGTTGGCTGGCGCTGCTGATTTGCATAATTTTTAGCGCCAGTTTCGCCGTGGGATGCACACGCGTAGCCCCGCCCACAATGCCCACCGCCATAGGGAGTTCCAGCGTGCCCACCAAATTGCCTTCGGCATCTGCCCCCCATGTGCTCAGGGATGTGTATTGCCCGGAGCGCGCCGCATAGGCGTGTGCCCCGGCTTCAATGGCGCGCCAATCGTTGCCGGTGGCGAGGACGACGGCGTCGATGCCGTTCATAATGCCTTTATTGTGTGTTGCGGCGCGGTAGGGGTCGGCGGCGGCGAAGGCCCAGGCTTCGATGATGCCATCACGCACTTCTTCGGCAGGGAAATCGCCAAAGGCCAGTTTTGCCAGCGGGATAGTGCAGCGGGCGCGCACCAGACGGCGATCGGCCAGGTTGGAGAGAATACGCAGATGCACGCGCCCCCCGGTGATGGTTTCGATTTGGGGAGCCAGACGCTCGCAGGCCGTGTTGACGGCGTTGGCGCCCATAGCATCGCGCACATCGTAGATCAGGTGCGCGACTAAAAAGGGGCCGATGGGCGAATCTTCGATGATGCGCACTTCAAGATCGCGCGGCCCGCCTCCCAGCTCTTTGAGAATGGGGTCAATCTCGGCGGCTGCGGCTAGGAGTTCAGTTTTGTGTTCGAGCAGGGAAAGGCGGGCGCTATGCGGATCGGTGACATCCAAGATTTGCATTTGCCCGATCATTTCGGGCGGCGTGCTGGAGGTGAAGAATCCACCCCCGGCGCGGGCCAACTTTGCCATGAAGGAGGCTCCGGCCACGATGGAAGGTTCTTCGACAACCATCGGGATGAGTACATCGCGCCCGTTAATGGTGAAGTTGAGCGCCAGCCCCAGGGGCAGGCTATACAGACCGACCACGTTTTCGATCATGTGCTGCGCCTGTTCGAGCGATAAACCGGAATCCGCATCGAGAATGGGTATTTCCTCCGGAGACAGCAGCCCACGCTGGGTCAGGTGCGCCCGTCGTTCATCCATCGAAAGTTGATAATATCCAGAAATCCGTGAGTTGATGTCTTTAGGGGGCATAGTCAATATCCACAAAATTTGAACCACAATTCCCGAAGGGGACAGGCGATATGAAGTCTCAAAGAAAAAACTTTGTGTCTTTGTGTCTTAGTGGTGATTTCTATGATTCTACCCGCAGGCGCTGGCAAAAACTATCAACTCATAAATTTGCGGTAAAATATGGGAGGTGAGGATAAATTTTCTATGGTCTTGTTGACACGTGAACAACTTGAGGAAAGGCTGGCGGCACTACATCGCGCCAGTCTTGAGTTGGTTAGCGATGTTTCGCGCAATAATGTGCTGGAGCGGATTGCACGACTGGCCCGCGAGCAAGCGGAGGCCGAATTTGGCGCGATTGCCGTTTTGGGCGAGGATGGTCAGTTAGAGAAGTTCATCCACATGGGGGTTGATGAAGAGACGGCCAACAAAATTGGTCATCCACCGCGCGGCCTGGGTTTGCTTGGCGCGCTGATGCACGAGCGAAAATCCATTCGTATTCCCGATATCGTTGTAGATCCGCGCAGCGCGGGTTTTCCAGCACATCATCCAGCGATGCACTCATTTTTGGGGGTGCCGATTATCTCGGGCAAGATGCTGTTGGGGCAAATTTACCTGACCAACAAAAAAAACGAGACAGATTTCACCGGTGATGATCAGCGTGTGATCGAGACCCTGGCGGCCTATGCGGCTGTAGCCATTGAGAATTCGCGCCTGTATGAAAATGTTGTCGAGAGTGACCGCAAACTAAAAGAGCAGTTTGAAGATATGATGCTGCTCTATAACCTGGCGAAAACATCGGTGCGCGCCGCGGGGATGGATGATATTCTCGATGAGACGCTGATCCAGGTGGTTAAGCATTTCGATGTTTCGGCTGGCGAAATATTCTTGTGTGATGATAGTGATGATATGCTGTGGCTGAAAATGCATCGCGGCGAAGCGCCAGATGCTTTTTGGTCTTGTGATCGTTTTCGTTTTGGGGAAGGCGTTATTGGGCAGGCGGCTGCGGAAGACCGTTTGATTGAAAGCCCGGTGCTGGAAAAAGATGTGGTTTGCTTGCGCCCGGCGTTGATTGAAGCCGGTTTCCGACGGATTATTTGTGTTCCCTTACGGGCGGGGAATCGGGTTGTGGGTGTGATGACGGTTGCCAGCCACTCCGAGCGACACCTGACCTGGCGCGAGCGCGAATTGCTGGGTGCGATTGGAACCTGGGCTGGTACAGCGATTGAAAACGCGCGTTTGCAGCAACAAAGCCGCCGGATTGCAATTTTAGAGGAACGCGAACGCATTGGCATGGATTTGCACGATGGTGTGATTCAATCGATTTATGCAGTTGGGCTGGCGCTGGATTATGCGCGTATGTCGCTCGATGATGATATCAAAGCTGCTCGCCAAAAAATCAGTGAAAGTATTGAGGGGCTGAATAGTACGATTCAGGATATTCGCGCCTACGTGCTCGATTTACGCCCCCGTCAATTGCGCGGGGGCGAAACCTTGACCCGCGGCATTCAGCGCCTGCTGGATGAATTTCGGCACAATACCAACACTAAAACTAAACTGGCAACTTCAGAAGATGGTCTTGCTGGCCTGCCGCGTCAGAATGCGCTGGCGCTCTTCCACATTTGTCAGGAGGCGCTTGCCAATGTTGCCAGGCACGCGCAGGCAGAAGAAGTGGATGTGCAGTTGTGGACAGCCGATGAGCAGGCTTTGTTGAAGATTAGTGATAATGGGCGTGGATTTATGCTCGAGGATACGGGGGAATTAATTGGGCATGGTCTTTCGAATATGCATCGCCGCGCTCGCAAGGTGGGAGGCGATGTGAAGATTGCATCTACCCCCGAGCAGGGTACAACCATCTCGGCCTGGGTGCCCTGGAAGCATCTGCCGTCTGCGCCGCCAGACGAACTGGAATAATTACCCCCTGTTTTTTGTTGTCAACTAATCATCCTGGATGAATTTCAAGAAAAGATTTACAACCTGGGGGTCAAAATACTGCCCCGCATATTCGCGAATATAATCTCTCGTTTTTTCTTTGCTCCATGCCTTGCGATAGGGGCGGTCGGAAGTCAGGGCATCCCACACATCTACCACGGAGAAAATCCGCGCAGCCAGGGGGATTTGTTCGTTTTTCAGCCCGCGCGGATACCCACTGCCGTCCCAATTTTCGTGATGACAATAGGGAATGTCCAACGCTTTTTGCAAATAGCGGATGGGTGAGAGCCATTCGTAGGCATAGGTTACATGCTGACGCATGATTTGGATCTCTTCATCGGTCAGCGGTCCGGGTTTTTGCAAAATATGGTCTGGAATGCCCATCTTACCAATATCGTGTAGCAGCGCCCCGCGGCGAATATGAACAATTTCTGAATCATGTACGTCCAACGCCTGGGCAAGTTCGATGGTCATTTCGGTCACGCGCCGTCCGTGGCCGACTGTTTCGCGGTCGCGCAATTCCAGCGCCTTGGCCCAACCTTCCAGCGTCGTGTCGTAGGCCATTGTCAACTCAAAATTTGAATATTGCAATTG
The DNA here is from genome assembly GCA_018648225.1 of Chloroflexota bacterium. Classification (NCBI taxonomy): domain Bacteria; kingdom Bacillati; phylum Chloroflexota; species Chloroflexota bacterium. The sequence goes on along the minus strand of JABGRQ010000200.1, from coordinate 113 downwards.
CTCAAATAAGTTGGTGTTATCAATAGCAATGGCGGCTTGTGTTGCCAGCGTTTTCAAAAAATCAAGCCATTCCTGATCCAGTTTGAAAGTTGACCGATAGAAGATTTCTAGCA
>JABGRQ010000199.1 GCA_018648225.1 Chloroflexota bacterium | reverse complement strand
CGTAGATGATGTTCCGCGGCGCGACTCGCTCTCTTTTGAGCAAGTCGCTGTCACGCCGGGCGGCTGTGCATCCAATGTTGCCATCGGGCTGGCTGCGCTGGGTGTGTCCACCGGCCTAATCGCCCACACCGGTGATGATGATACGGCTGAAATGCTTTTCCGTTATTGGGAACGCGTGGGGTTAGATACGCGCTTCGTACAGCGCACCCCGGGCAGCACCGGCGTCAGCATTGGCCTAGTGGATCGCGACTACCAACCGCGTTTTGTCTACACGCCCGGCGCCAATCGTGGTCTGACCGCCGCTGCCATTGATCCGCAGACCATCGCCGCTGCCGGGGTGCGCCACTTCCACATTTCCGGTTTCTTCGTGTTGCCCAATCTCTCTGCTCTGCTCGATGAAAAGCTGTCCACCCTGCGTGTTTTGGGCATCACGACTAGCCTGGATGTGGTTTTTAATAATCGTATGGATGATCCCCAATTGCGCGCCGCTTTGTGGGCTGCCCTGCCGCAAGTGGATTATTTTATGTGTAATGATTATGAGGCCTTTTGTCTGGTGGATGAACGTGATCCGGCGCTGGCGGCGCAGAAATTTAGGGAGCGTGGCGCCCGAGGCGTAATCGTCAAATTGGGGGAGAACGGATGCTACCTCGATGTGGATTCTGTGCCCCAACGGATTCCTGCCCTCAAAGTGGATGTCGTGGATACCACCGGCGCAGGCGATGCTTTTGCTGCCGGCCTGGTCGCAGCCCTCAGCCGTGGCGCGGATATTGTCCAGGCCTGTCAGGCTGGCAATCAGGCCGGGGCGCGGGTCTGCACGCGCCTGGGGGCTATCGAAGCCTGGCTGGAGTGATATAGCTTCCCCGGTCTCCCGTCTTCTGTCCTCCATCTGTTCCGCGACCAAATCTCTGTCTCTGCATCTAATTTTCAAAAATGTGTAATCGTCAATAGAAACTTGAACATTATAAAAAAAATGGATTGTCATGCTGAGGTGTAGCCGAAGCATCCAGCAAAACGCCCTTCGCTGCGCTAGACCCTTCGCATTCGCTCAGGGTGACGATCAAGTTGATGTAAAAACTGTTCAAGCTGCTATTGACAACTATATAATTTCCAACAATGTATTGTTTTTTCGCGCGCAACTAAGGAGTATTCTTGATGACAGAAAAGCATTCGACAAAAATGGGGATCATCCGAAATTTTGCCCCTGGGTGGTTCGCCTCGGTTATGGGTACCGCCGTTTTCGTTGTGGAAGTTTTTGTCTTCCGCGACAGCCTGCTCTTTGCTAATTTTTTGCAATTATTCTTCCTTGGGCTGGCGGCAATTATGTTCATGCTGATTTTCATTCCCTGGATTTTACGCTGGATTCTGCACTTCGATGCTGTGCGTGATGAACTACATCATCCGGTTTCAGCATCTTTCTTCCCCACCATGCCGATTTCGTTGATTATTTTGGGCATTGCATTCGAGAAAGCTGGCCCACTCTTTCTACCAGAAGCCATTCTCTTCCCCATGCTCCAGGTCCTGTGGATTTTGGGTACGCTGGGCATCGGCGGTTTTGCGTTGGCGCTGCTCAATATCTATTTTCACCGCCAAAACCTGGATTGGAAAGTCGGCAACCTGGGCTGGCTGATTCCTCCCGTCTCGGCGCTGATTGTGCCTGTGTTGGGCAATAGCCTGGCGGTGGAATATGCCGGTACGCTGATGGGTGCGATCAATTTTTTTGCCAGCCTGATCTTTTTGGGCATCGGCGGAATTCTATTTCTATTTGTGATGACGACCGTTTTCTCGCGCTATATGTTCCATGAACTGCCCCCTTCGCATTTGGCCCCCACAATCTGGATTGGCATCGCCCCCACGGCGATTTTGGCAATTATCGCAATAAAAATTATCCAGCCACTGGCGATTTTCTTCACCGCCCCTGAAACAGCCACCCAAACGATCGCTATTTTGGCTAAAGCGGCGGGCATCAGTTTGTGGGGATTTGCATTTTTCTGGCTATTGCTGGCAATCACGGCCACCCTGAGCCAGCATCGTAAATCCCCGCTGCCTTTTGCGATGAGTTGGTGGGCTTTTACCTTCCCCTTCGGGGCCTTTGTTGTCTCGACCGGGGTTGTTTTTCAGGCTACGCAGGCGGCTTTCTTCCAGTGGATTGGGTTGGCATCATTGGTTGGGTTCCTTGTCATCTGGGGGATAGTAGCCGCGCGCACCGTGCAAGGGATTGTTTCGGGCGATATTTTTAAACCAGCACATTAGGATGACGGGGGACGGAAGACAGATGACCGAGAGATATTTCACTGGTCATCCGTCCTCTGCCTCCCGTCTTCTTTTACCAGTATCTCACTTGCAGTGGATCTTCGCGCCTGGCAAGGACCTTCGCTAAAAGCATCCCTGCCACGAATCCGCCGATATGCGCCCAAAAGGCCACCCCGCCCACATCCGGGCCGCCGAGCGACATCACGCCAGAGAAAAATTGCAGCACAAACCACAGACCGAGCACAAGCGAGGCAGGCAGCATGGTCATACGGATAAAAAATCCCAGGGGAACGAGAGTCAGCACCCGGCTTCGAGGGTACAACACCAGATACGCGCCCAGCACCGCGGCGATCGCGCCGCTGGCTCCCACGGTAGGAATTTGCGAACCGGGGTTGGTGAGGATATGTGTCAATGAAGCCACGATGCCCCCGATGAGATAAAAGAGCAAATAGCGTCCGCGGCCCATGCGGTCTTCCACATTATCGCCAAAAATCCACAAATAGAGCATGTTGCCACCAATATGCGCCAGTCCGGCGTGCATGAACATGCTGGTGAAAATATCCGTAATGTCGCCCAGGCTGATGCTGGTTGTGAACGAGAAGGGGATCAGTGCAAATTCGTAGACCAGCGCCTGCTCGTTGGGGCCTAGCATACTCTGGAAGAGATATACCAACACATTCAGTGCAATTAAAGTGTAATTGATGAGCGGAAAACGACGGGTGGGGATTTCATCTCGAATGGGGATCATTTTTGAACTCCTATATGGGCTAACCACAGAGATGCACAAGGCTCAGAGCTTTTTTTGTAAAAATGCAGCGATTTTCCGTGTTCTTTGTGTCTCCGTGGTGGAATTTATTACAATTGCGAATTCTCTTTCACCAGATATATACCCGGCAGGCTGATGAGGGTGGTCAGCCCTTTGATGATGAGATTGCTCAAAAAGATCGACCAGACCACCGCCGCGGGCATTACCCCGCCGAAAGCAATCCAGACAAAGAGCAGGCTATCTACGGGAATGCTCAGACTGTTGCTGATCAGCACGCGCGCCCACTGGTAGTGATGGGTGACTTTTTCGACCCACAGGCGGTAGCCCTCGGTGTCGATCAACTCAGAGACCACCTCGGCGATAATTGAGGCAAATACAATTCGCCAGACGGGGGCAAGCACCATGCCGAACTCTTTTTGAGGCCCCACAGCCATATCGGCAGGCAGAATGGATGTCAGCCAGAAAAGCCCGGCCATTAAAAGGTTAATAACGGCTGCGGCTACAATCAGAGCGCGGGCAGCTTTGATCCCGGCAGCTTTATGCACCATATCGCGCAGCGTGAAGGTGAAGGGGTAAACGAATGTCCCGGCGTCAATTGAAAATCCGGCGATCATCACGATCCGCAGGCTGGCAATATCGGCCATCATCTGAAAGGCCACATACGCAGCTGAGGTAAGAATAGCGGTCAACATAATTGCACTCCAAATAAAAATAATTGCGTTTATAAAATGTATGGTTATGGGAAAGCAGTGGTTTCTGTAGCGCAATCAAGTATACTATTCCTGCGCTGTATTGTAAAAAATTGTTCAGGAATTTACCTGTCTGTTGGAGTTTCAATGTTTTCGCAAGCTCTCGATGTACTCAAAAAAGATTTTCACTTTCAAGTGTTTCGTGAGGCAATCTTTCTTTGGATCGCAAATCACTTGCCGCGTTTGCACACGGCAGACGCGTTGCGGGCTTTGGTTTTGAAACTCGCTGGAATGCAGATTCAATACCCTGTACAGATTTGGGCGCCAGTTGAAATGCGTCCAATTGGCGCGGCTGGAAACGTAACGATTGGGCGCGATACATTCATCAATAGTCATGCTCGTTTTGCGGCTCGCCCCCCCGCAACAATCACGATAGGCAAAAGTGTTTATATTGGCCCGCGTTGCTCTTTTGAAACCATCCATCATGCGCTGGTGGCGGATGCGCAGGGTCATCGAGTTGCTGAACCACGTTCGGTCGTTGTTGAGGATCAGGTATGGCTTGGGGCTGGTGTCACCATCTTGCCTGGAGTCACCATTGGGCGTGGCAGCGTTATCGCCGCCGGGGCGGTAGTCGCGGCTGATGTGCCAGCCTACTCTCTCTTTGGTGGTATCCCGGCCCGGTTGATTCGCTCCCTGGATGAGCCGGAAGCCTGATTTTGCACAGCTTGACCATCGCCAACGCCTGAACTACAATGCCTGATGTTTGTCGGATCGATAATGAAGATTTCGCTGAAAGACCTCCGAGATTTCAGCGAAAAAATCTTTGCAGACCGGTTTTGTGAAAATCTCGGAGGTCTGAAGAAAAACTTATGGAACTATCTGTTGTAATTCCTGTCTACAATGAAAAAGAGAGCCTGCCGAAATTACATGCCGCTCTGAATGAAGCGCTTGGCGTGATTTCGTATCCTTGGGAAATTGTATATGTGGATGATGGCAGCACGGATGGCAGCCCCGATGCGCTGGCCGAATTGGCCGAGGCGGATACGAAGCACACGCGTGTGGTTGCCCTGCGGCGCAATTTCGGCCAGACGGCAGCGATTGCGGCCGGGCTGGATTATGCGATGGGTGATGTGATTGTCTTGATGGATGCCGATATGCAGAATGATCCCGCCGATATCCCGATGATGCTCGAAAAAATGGATGAAGGCTACGATGTGGTCAGTGGATGGCGCATCAAGCGTCAGGATACTTTTTTCACGCGCACGCTGCCCTCGCGCATTGCCAATGGACTGATCTCGTGGGTTACGGGCGTTAAACTGCACGATTACGGCTGCACGCTTAAAGCCTATCGCCGCGATGTGATTACCGGCTTCCGCCTGTATGGCGAGATGCACCGTTTTATTCCCGCCTATGCCGGATATGTTGGCGCAAAAATTATCGAAGTCCCCGTGCGACATCACCCGCGCGAATTTGGTAAAACCAAGTATGGTCTGGAGCGAATTCTCAAGGTGATCCTCGATTTACTGACAGTCAAATTTTTGATTAGCTACGGACACAAACCCAATTATCTTTTTGGCGGCCCCGGTATGGCTATGATGGCCGCTGGAACGGGCTTGCTGGCTTTTTTGGTGATTCGGCGCATTGTGACATTGGTCTCTGTACTCGAATCGCCTTTTTTTCCAGTCAGCCTGATTCTCCTGATTATGGGCTTCCAGTCTATTCTCATGGGCCTGATTGCCGAATTACAGGTACGTACTTATCACGAATCGCAGAAGAAGCCGACGTATACCGTGCGGCGTAAACTGAATGTAGGAAGTAAGGAGTAGGGAGAAAAATGATGAATGATGAATGCTGAACGGTGAATATTCTGCATTCATCATTCATCGTTCTGCATTTCTGACTTCCCATCATGTCTTCTTTAAAACCCTCTCAAAAAAGAACCTGGCTCCGTTGGGCCGGGACTCTGCTGACCCTGGCCTTGCTGGGTTATCTTTTCACCCGCCAGGGATGGGGCGATATTCTGGCGGCGATTGCGCAAATTTCCTGGTGGCATCTTGTGTTGGCTTTATTGCTGACCTTGTTTTCCCGGCTGGCGGTTGCTGGGCGTTGGTATTTTCTACTTTCGATTCCGGAGATGGAAGTCTCCTATAAAAAAACCGCCCAGCTCACGTTTGCGGGATTATTCGCTTCGAATTTTCTTCCCACCACAGTTGGTGGCGATGTTGTACGTCTGGCGGGCGCGGTGCAACTCAAGCTTGATGGCCCCATTAGCGCCGCCTCCCTGGTGGTAGACCGGCTGATTGGCCTGCTGGGGATGGCCTTGGCGGTGCCTTTCGGCGCGGCGCCCTTGTGGAACTGGTTGATCCTCGATCAGGGCTGGAGAGACGCTTTTCAATCCTCGCTGGCTGCTGCCGGGTTGGGCGGTCTCTGGCTGCGGGTGAAGAACTTGCTCAATCGACTTTTCGGCGCTTTTGGTTTGTGGAAACGCCAGCCCGCCGCGTTGTTACTTTCCCTGGCGATGACCAGCTTGCACATGCTCTTTCTTTACACCACCATTGCCTTGTTGCTGCGCGAGATGCACGACCCCATTCCCTTTGGCCTGATTGCCGGGTTGTGGAGTTTTGTCTACCTGATTACCTTGCTGCCGATTTCGATCAACGGCTATGGCGTGCAAGAAATCGCCGTGACGCTCATCTATACCAATGTGGGTGGTATTTCTTTGCAAAGCGGCCTGACGATTGCCTTGCTGATCCGTACCCTGCAAATGTTTGCCAGTTTGCCCGGCGCGGCTTTTGTGCCTGCGATCATGGCGGCAAGAGATAAAAATGACCTCGCCTGAACCCCGTTTGGAAGCGATTTTTGAATCCCGCCAACCGCGTAATGATCTAACGTGGTTGTTAATCGTTTTTGCTGGATTATTTAGCGGATCGGCATACCAGATTTCGCAGCAGCTCCTGGCCCTTGGTGCGATTTTTACTCTGCGGGCGCAACGCTGGTGGTTGGTGATCGGCCTTTACGGGCTTGGAGTTTTAACCCTAAGTTTGGCCGCATTTATGCGGACTTCCCTCGGGGGGCGTCTCTTCGTCAAGTGGGTGCGTTTCCCTCGTTGTGTGCGCCGCCTGCGCTGGCTGGGCTTCGGGGGTATTATTTTCGTCATTGCGCTGTACCCAGCCCTGGTGCTGGCCCTGATGAGCGATCTGCTCGCCGATATTTTCCCACGGCTTTTGGTATATCTGATCCTGACATTGATGGGCGCGCTTGCTTTGCGCGTAGCCGATGCGCGTTTGAAACTGCGCGCCGCGGCGCTGGTCGCCGGATTATTGATTGCCTTCAGTTACCAGATCGCCACCTTCGGGCTGAGCATCAGCGCTTATCCTTTTTCCCTGAGTTGGTCGGAAACCAGCCGTTTTTATTATGCGTCGCTGTTTTTTGCCGAAAAAGTGTATGGCATGGCACTGCCGCCTTCCGTGCTGCACCCCACGCGCTATCTGATGCAATCGTTGCCCTTTTTGATCGATGGCATTCCGCTTTGGGGACATCGCCTGTGGCAGGTTGTCTTGTGGGTGTTTTTCACTTTGGGGGCGGCCTGGCTCTTTGCCCGCCGTTTACGCTTGAAAAATCCGCTTGTGTTGTGGATGATAGTTTTTTGGGGTTATCTATTCCTGTTCCAGGGGCCGGTGTATTATCATCTGGCCATACCGTTGATGATCGTTTTTGCAGGCTTTGATGCCAAAAAATTCTGGCGCAATTTGCTGGTGGTCGTGCTGGCTTCGGTATGGGCAGGAGTCAGCCGTCTGAATTGGTTCCCGGTTCCGGCGATGCTGGCAGCGATGCTCTATTTGCTCGAAGCGCCGCAGAATGAAATACCCTGGTGGCGTTATCTGCTGCCGCCTGCTGTTTGGGGGCTGGTGGGTACGGTGACGGCCTTTATAACCCAAGCCGCGTATGTCGTTGTGTCGGGCAATGATGCCGAAAAATTTACATCCAGTTTTTCATCAGATTTATTATGGTACCGTCTGTGGCCGAATGAAACCTATGCACTGGGGTTGGTGCTGAATGCCTTGCTGGTTTCGTTGCCAGTGTTGTGGTTGTTATTAGCGCGCCGCGGTCGGCAGGCGGGAATCCGTATGCTGGGGTTGCTGGCGTTGGTGTTGGCCTTATTCGCGGGCGGTCTAATCGTCAGCGTGAAAATTGGCGGCGGCAGCAACTTGCACAACCTGGATGCTTACCTGGCCTTGTGGATGGTATTGGGCGGGTATTTCTTCTTTGGGCGTTTTACCGCGGAGACTTCCGAAGTCTCTACAAAGAAATCTGCGTTGGAAATCACTTCGGTAAGACTTTGGAAATCTGCAACCTGGCCGCTGCTGCTTTCTTTGGTAGTCGTACCGGTCTTGTTGACGCTAAAATCCGGCGCGCCGTTTGACTTGCCTGCTTCAAATGTGGTTAATGCCTCGCTGGATGCGGTGCATCAGCAAATCAATTACGCCGCACGCGATGGCGGTGAGGTTTTGTTGATCTCGCAACGCCACTTGCTCTATTTCGATGAGCAGATTGACCTGCCGCTTGTGTCGAAGTACGAAAAAGTCTTTTTTATGGAAATGGTTATGTCGCGCAATGCTGATTATTTGAACGCTTTCTATGCTGACGTGCAAAATCAACGCTTTGTGGCCATTATCACCGATCAGGTGCTAGAGAACTACAAAGACCCCACTGAAGAAGCCTGGGTCGAGGAACATAATCTCTGGGTGCAGTTGGTCTCGCGGCCCTTGCTGTGCTATTACGAGCCGCGCCTGACCTTGCGCCAGGTGCATTTGCAAATCCTTTATCCGCGCTCCAATGTGGATAACTGCCCGGCCTTGGATGAAGCCCGGCAAATATTGCCGTAAAAAATAACGCAAAGGCGCCAAGAAGGAAAGTCGCAAAGAAAAAATCTTTGCGCCCTGGCGTCTTCGCGAACCCCGTGCCCTTTAGGGTATTGCGTTAAAACGTATGCGAATTCTAATTATCAACAGCGAATATCCTCCCATCGGTGGCGGTGCAGGCAATGCCAGTGAATTTTTGGCGCGGGAATTGGTCGCTGCGGGACATGATGTGCAGGTGCTGACCGCGGCCTATGCCGATTTACCGCGCACGGAACGACGAGGCGGGGTGCAGATTCAGCGCATTTGGGCTTTCCGTCGCAAATTAGATCGTTCCAGCGCAGTAGAGCAAATTGTTTTTATGCTGGTCAGTACCCTCCGAACCTTAAGCCTGCTTCCAAAGAGCCGCCCGGATGTGATTGTGGCTTTCTTCGGTATCCCCAGCGGATTGGCGGCCTGGGGGGCAAACGTGCTGGCTGGGGTTCCGTATATCGTCTCGTTGCGTGGCGGCGATGTGCCAGGTTTTCGCCCCTATGATTTTGCCCGTTACCATCGTTTGGCGGCTCCGCTAATTCGCATGATCTGGCGGCGGGCGCAGATGATTGTCGCCAACAGCGCCGGCCTGGCCGAGTTGGCGCGTGCGTTTGACGCCGACGTACCTTTGTGCGTCATCCCCAACGGGGTAGATTTACAGAAATATGCTCCGGCTAAGACTTCCGAAGTTTTAACAAGAGAATTACCGGCGGAAATGGAATTGCAAAGACTTCGGAAGTCTCAGGATGCACCGCCGCGCCTGCTTTTCGTCGGGCGGCTGGTCTATCAAAAAGGGCTGGATTTGCTCTTCAAGGCGCTGGCCGAGTTACACGCACATCCCTGGGAACTCTGTCTGGTCGGCGATGGTCCCCAACGTCCGCGGCTGGAGTCTTTTGCCGAGAAAAATCAAATCACCGCGCGTGTGCGTTTTGCTAACTGGCTGGATGGCTCAGCCCTGTTGGAAGAATATCACCAGTCCAATCTCTTTGTCTTTCCCTCGCGGCACGAAGGTATGCCCAACGCCGTTCTGGAAGCGATGGCCTGCGGCCTGCCCGTGATCGCCTCGCACATTGCTGGCAACGAAGAACTGGTTGTGAATGGCGAGACTGGCCTGCTGATACCACCAGAAGACGTGGATGCTTTGCAGCAGGCTTTGGCGCAACTGCTCGTAGACCCTGAACGATGTAAGCGTATGGGCGCTGCGGGCCGTCAGCGCGTGGAAGCACACTACGCCTGGAGCCAAATTGCGGCGCAATATATGGAGCTAATTGGCGATCTGGCATTCAGGAATTCGGAGTTGTAAATCGGCGGTCGGTAGTCGCTTTCCTGTCTTCTGTCCCCCGTCTCACTATGTGTGGCATTTGCGGAATTACTCACTCGAATAACCAACCCGTCAAGCGGGATACCCTGGCGGCCATGAACGCGGCTATCTTTCACCGCGGGCCAGATGGCGATGGTTTTTTCTATGCGCCGGGCGTAGGCCTCGCCATGCGTCGCCTGGCGATTATTGACCTCAACACCGGCGATCAGCCCATCCCCAACGAAGATGAGTCGGTCTGGATTGTCTTCAACGGCGAAATATTCAACTTCCCAACCCTGCGCGCCGATCTGCAACAACGCGGCCACCATTTTCGCACCCAAACCGATACCGAGTGCATCGTCCATCTCTACGAAGAATATGGCGACGACTGTGTGCAGCATCTGCGCGGCCAGTTTGCCTTTGCCATCTGGGATGCAAACCGCCAAAGACTTTTTATCGCCCGCGACCGTATGGGGCAGAAGCCGCTTTATTATAGCTATCAGAACGGCAGCTTGTACTTCAGTTCCGAACTGACCAGCCTGCTCGAGGCTCTGCCGCAGCGCCCAAAAATTCATCTGCCCGCCATTGATTTATTTCTTGGCCTGCAATACATCCCCGAACCGCTTACGCCCTACGAAAATATTTTCAAGCTTCCCGCGGCCCACACGCTTACGGTTGAAGGTGAGCAGTTGACGATTGAACGCTACTGGCAGCTAGAGTATGAACCCAAACTTGATGCCCCCGAAGATGAATTAATCGCCGAGTTGCGCCAACGCATGCAAGCTGCGGTCGAAATGCGCATGACTAGCGATGTGCCTCTCGGCGCGCACATCAGTGGCGGGATCGATTCGAGCGTGATTGTGGCGTTGATGGCGCAGGCCAGTTCTCAGCCGGTGAAGACCTTCTCGGTGGGGTTTGAAGAAAGCGCTTTCTCCGAATTGCCCTATGCCCGCGCCGTAGCCGAGCGTTATGCCACCGAGCATCACGAGTTCACCCTCACCTTCGGCGATATTCCTGAAACCCTCACAACGCTGACAAGGCATTTCGGCGAACCTTTTGCCGACCCGTCGGCGATTCCCCTTTACCATCTTTCAAAATTGACGCGGGAATACGTCACCGTGGCCTTGAATGGGGATGGTGGTGATGAGGCTTTTGCGGGCTATTGGCGTTACTGGCTTGACCCGTGGGGGAATCGCTACGCGCGCTCGCCGCGGATCCTGACCAAAAAGCTGATTCCCGCTCTGGCGCGCCTGCTGCCCAATAAGGCCAACGCCCCGGTGGGCAGCAGCCTGCTCGATGGGATCAAACGCCTCGAGCAACTTGCCGCCATTGACCCCCGCGCCAGCATTTTGCGCTGGGGATCGTACTTCTCACCCGATTGGGCGGCGCTCTTGTGGAAACCCGATTTTGCCGCGCAGTTTGGCGCACGCGCGGTTGAGCGTTTTCTCATCGAAAAATTCGAAAACGCTCATGCCCAATCCTTCATGGATCGCACGCTGTACACGGATATTCACGCCTATTTGCCGGGCGATTTGTTGGTCAAGGCTGACCGTATGACGATGGCGAATTCCCTCGAAGGGCGTTCGCCCTTTCTCGATCACGAGTTGGCAAGTTGGGCGGCGCGTTTGCCAGAGCGCATGCGAGTGCGTGGCCGCACAGGCAAATATCTGTTACGTCAGGCCTTTGCCGCGGATCTACCGCCACGCGTCCAGGCACGTGGCAAGCAAGGGTTCGGGATTCCGCTCGGGGCCTGGTTCCGTGGGCCACTGGCCGATTGGTCGCGCCAAATCCTGCTCTCTCCAGACAGTCATCTCAGCGAGTGGTTCCACATCCAGCCGCGTCAGCAACTCATCGAAGAGCATCTCGCCGGGCGCGCTGATCATGGCAAGCGCATTTACGCCCTGGCGGTGCTGGAACTGTGGGCGCGGCAGGCCGCTTGACAGGTTGACCCCTTCGTGACAGAATTCAACTGGTGGAACACACAAACTCCACGAAAATTGTTTTACAAACATTCACCACGAAGGCACAAAGGCGCGAAGAGTTTTTCTTTGTTTCTTCGTGCCTTTGTGGTGAAAAAACTCGAATGAGACATACATGACACAAAAACTAGCCAGTGGTATCCACATTCGTATCCAACGCACGAAAGGGTGGGCTGGGTTACGCTTGCGCGAGTTGTGGGCGTACCGCGATTTATTTTGGATATTAGCCTGGCGCGATGTGAAACTGCGCTACAAACAAACCGCGCTGGGTGTAACCTGGGTGATTTTGCAGCCCATTCTAACATCGGGTATTTTCGCAGTGATCTTTGGCGTTTTGGCAAAACTGCCCTCGGATGATTCGCCCTATCTGCTATTTGCCTTCGCGGGAACATTGCCCTGGACATTGTTTGCACAGTCGTTGCAACGCGCTGGGAGCAGTCTTGTCAGCGGGCGCGAGTTGATTTCGAAAGTTTATTTTCCGCGTCTGGTGCTGCCGATTGCGAGTTCCTTCTCGGTGCTGGTCGATTTTTTTGTGGGCTTGGTGACTCTGGGGGGATTATTATTGATCTATCAGACGCCGTTCACATGGAATTTATTGGCCTTACCCGGTTTGGTATTGGTGAATTTGCTAATTTCGGTCGGGGTCAGTTTCTGGATTTCGGCGTTTAGTGTGCACTACCGCGATTTTATCTACGCGCTGCCATTTTTAGTGCAGGCCTGGATGTATGCCTCTCCGGTGGCCTATTCCAGCAGCATCGTTCCAGAACAGTGGGAGGCGCTCTACGCCCTCAACCCGATGGTGGGCGTGATCGAAGGTTTTCGTTGGGCGTTGCTGGGGCAGGGTGAGTTTTCCTGGCTGTCGTTCGCTGTTTCGCTGTCGGTGAGTATTCTGATTTTTATCTCTGGCGCGATGGTATTTCGCCGCATTGAGCGCGGTTTTGCGGATGTGATCTGATGAGTAAACTGGCGATTCATATTGAAAATATCAGCAAGGTCTATCGTATTGACGCTACCACCGGCGGAGCGGTTTCGCGCACATTGCAAGATGATCTGGTCAATTTAGCGCGCAAACCCTTACGGCGCGGCGCAGCTTCCACCCGGAAGCAGGAAATTTGGGCGTTGAAGGATGTCTCTTTTGATATTGCTGAAGGCGAAGTCATTGGTCTGATTGGGCGTAATGGTGCCGGGAAAAGCACGCTTTTAAAAGTGCTCTCACGCATCACAGAACCCTCCGCGGGGTATATTGATCTCTACGGGCGCGTGGGTGCCCTGCTCGAGGTCGGTACCGGTTTCCATACCGAACTCACCGGGCGTGAAAATATTTATCTCAGCGGTGCCATCTTGGGAATGCGTAAATCCGAAATCGACCGCAAATTCGACCAAATTGTGGAATTCTCCGGCGTGGAAGCCTATATTGACACACCGGTCAAGCGATATTCCAGTGGGATGGGGGTACGTCTGGCCTTTGCGGTTGCCGCGCACCTGGACCCTGAGATTTTGCTGGTGGATGAAGTTTTGGCCGTGGGCGATGCTGCTTTCCAGAAGAAATCGTTGGGAAAAATGTCCGAAGTCGCCGAGAGTGGTCGCACGGTGGTTTTTGTGAGTCATAATATGGGCGCGATTAAGAATTTGTGTACCCGCGCTGTATTGCTGGAAGGTGGGCAAGCCGTCGCCGATGGAGATGTAGACAGCGTGGTGCAGCAATATTTAATAAACGCCAGCGAAAAAGGGGAGTGGCACACGAGCATTGCCGAACGCTCCGACCGCAAGGGGAATGGAGCGATCCGTTTCACCGGGTTTGAGTTGCGATCTCCCCAGGGCGACCGGGTAGATGCAGCGGTCTCCGGTGAGCCAGTGGATTTTGTGTTGCACTACAAACGCTCGGAAGCAGAAATTCAGAATATCACGATTTTGCTCTGGCTTCGCGATGCCTTTACAAAAGGTATGTTGCGTTTGGGCACGGATCTCACAGCGCAGGATTTTTCTGTGCTCCCGGAGAAAGGTGAATTAATTTGCCATGTGCCGCGTTTCCCTTTGCGGGCCGGGCGCTATTATCTCGATTTCGGGGCCGATATTGGTACCGTCAAGGCCGATCGCCTAATTCGCGCCGTGACGTTGGACGTGATTGATGGCGATTATTATGGCAGCGGCAAAATTCCCACACACCCTAATGATGGTGATGTGCTGTGCGAGCACAGCTGGAATTTAGGGGCCAACGGATAGCCCATGAAAGTCATTTATTCGGGTCTGTTTGAAGAATATTGGCTGAAAACGGCGCAATTGTTGTCGGATGAGAATGGCTGGCAGCCGGTGTACTGGATCGCGATGCCCGAAGCTGAAACCATTATCCGGGGCCGCTATCCCGATGTGATTTTTCATCCCCTGCTGGATGCCATTAAGGGCATCCCTGCCCCGGTATACGCGGAGCGTTTGTGTGCGCCGCTGGATCAGCCCATAATTCAGCAGAATGCTTACACCGAACTGCTTTTACTGCGCATGATGGATCGCTACGATGCGCTAGGCTCTTTCGATTACAACGACCGCGTGCGCCTGCTGCACCGCCTGATGATGTACTGGCAAACCGTCCTCGACGAGACCCAGCCCGATATAGTGGTGTTCACCGTCATTCCGCACATGATCTACGACTATGTGTTGCACGAATATTGCAAGCAGCGCGGCATCCGTACTTTGATGTTTGAAAGTACACCCTTTTTGGGAAGAACCTTTATCATGGAAACCTTTGAGAGTGCGTCCCCGGCAGAAACTCTCTACAACAAGCTCTTGGCTGATCCTGTGCCCGATGATATTTTTCTCTCTGATGAGGTGGAAAACTATATCCACTCATTCAAGGGCTCCTACCAAGATGCGCCGATCTACATTCGCCGCGACCCAAAGAAAAAGCTTTATCAAGGCAGCACATCTTCTCAGAAATCGGTGCTGCAAAAATTGCTTGATTTTGAGAAGTACGCCCAATATATTAAGAAACAGATCCGCATTTTGCGCGCCCGTGTGACCGTGCCCCAGAACTATGTCAAGCAAAAACACAAAAAGCTGGAAAACTCACAGATGAATTTTCTGGCGTACCAGATTTTTCGAGCCAGATCGCGGCGGCGAATGCGTCAACTGGAACAGCGTTATAAACAACTTGCGGTTGAGTTAGATTTCGATCAGCCCTATATTTTCGTTGCCCTGAGTTATCAGCCCGAGCGCACCACTTCACCGATGGCAGGCGCGTTCGTCGAGCAATATCTCATTGTGGATATGTTGTCGAAGGCCGTTCCCAAAGATTGGAAAATCTACGTTAAAGAACATCCGACGCAGTTTACGCCCGCTAAATATTTTCGCGCCCAAAGCGGGCGTTCACTTGATCTGTACGATGATCTGGCAGCTTTGCCCAATGTACAACTGGTGCCGCTGGATATTTCATCGTATGATTTGATCGATCATGCCCAAGCCGTTGCTGCCACAACCGGTACCGCGGGCTGGGAAGCGCTGCATCGTGGCAAGCCGGTTCTGCTCTTTGGTCTGCCCTGGTATCGTGGCTGTGAAGGTACCTTCCAGATTGACACCTACGAAAGCTGCCTCTCAGCGTTGGAAAAAATCCGCACCGGGTATGCATTGGATGAGCAAAAAATCAGGCTCTTCGTTTCTGCGCTAGAAAAAACCGCCATTGATGTCTCTGTAGAGCCGCATTTACAAATCAAGCCGCTCACCGCCGACGAAAAAGCTGCCCGGTTGGTTGAAGCCATACAGGAATTTGTAGCCGTATGAGAAACTTAAATAAAGTCTTCATCATCGCCGAAATTGGCTCCGTACACGATGGCAGCTTTGGTAATGCCACCAAGTTGATCGAAGCCGCCGCCGCTTGTGGTGTGGATGCGGTTAAATTCCAGACGCATATCCCCGAGGCCGAGACTCTGCCCGATGCGCCCATGCCGCCCTACTTCAAAGGTGAGCCGCGTTTTGAGTATTTTCGGCGCACGGGTTTCACCCTCGAACAATGGAAACAACTCAAGCAGCACTGCGACGAGCATGGTGTCACTTTTTTGTCGTCGCCCTTCTCGGAAGAAGCGGTGGATTTGCTCGAAGAAGTTGGCATGACGCAGTACAAAATCCCCTCGGGGGAAGTTACCAACCTCCCCATGCTGGAAAAGATTGCCCGCCTCGGGAAGCCGGCCATCCTCTCTTCGGGTATGTCCTCCTGGGATGAGATTGACCGCGCCGTGGCCGTCATCCAAATGCACAACGCCCCCCTGATGGTGATGCAATGCACCAGTGCTTATCCCACGCCCTATGAGCGGGTTGGCCTGAACGTGATGCAGGCGATGGCGGCGCGTTACAACGTTCCCGTTGGCCTGTCGGATCACACCCTGACCAATTACGCTGTCTTTGCTGCCGTTACGCTGGGCGCGGTCGTAATCGAGAAGCATTTTACTTTCAGCCGTCTGATGTATGGCAGCGATGCGCGCCATTCGCTCGAACCCGCTGAAATGATGGATTTGGTGCAAGGTGTGCGCGCCATTGAACGCATGTTAGCTGCGGATGTAGAGAAACGGACGGAGCCGTACCAGGACATGAAGAACATCTTCGAAAAAAGCCTGGTCGCGGCGATGGACATCCCCGCCGGAACGATTCTGACCCGTGAGCTGGTCGGCATCAAAAAGCCGGGTACTGGCATCTCCGCGGCGCGCCTGGATGAGTTCATTGGGCGTAAGGTTACGCGTGATATAGCAGTCGGCGCTTTGCTGGCTGAAGAAGATTTCAGATAAAAAAACTTCACCACAAAGGCACAAAGACACGAAATTTTATTTTTTCTTTGAGCCTTCGTGTCTTTGTGGTAAAAAATCTGTGGATGAAACCTATGAGAAAAATATGTATCGTTGTCGGTTCACGAGCCAATTACAGTAGCATCAAAAGTGTGATGCGCGCCGTGCAGCAGCATCCCGCTTTAAATTTACAGACTATTGCCGGAGCCTCAGCGCTGCTCGACCGCTTCGGCGCGGTGGTAGATACTGTAATCGCCGACGGCTTCGAGATTGACGCTCGCGTCCACATGATTATTGAGGGCGAAAATCCCACCACGATGGCAAAATCCACCGGCCTGGGGCTGCTGGAACTGCCCGGCGTGATCGAACAACTCAACCCAGATGTCGTCGTTACCGTGGGCGATCGCTTCGAGACCATGGCAACGGCTATCGCCGCGGCCTATATGAACATCCCCCTGGCGCACACCATGGGTGGCGAAGTTTCTGGCACCATCGATGAGAATATCCGCCACGCCATCACCAAGCTCTCGCATATTCACTTCCCCGCCAGCCAGGATGCCGCCACGCGCATTCTCCGCATGGGTGAAGACCCGACCACTGTGCATGTCACCGGCTGTCCGCGCATTGACTTGGTGGCTGAAATTGCATCCGAGAATCATCGCTTGCCTGAAAAAGCCTGGCTGGAATATGAAGGTGTGGGTGGGCAGATTAGTCTGGATGAACCCTTTTTGCTCGTCTCGCAGCACCCCGTCACCACCGAATATGGCGATGGGGAGCGTCAGATTACCGAAACCCTGATGGCATTGCAGGAACTTAAAATGCCCACCATCATGCTCTGGCCCAATGTGGATGCCGGTTCCGATGATATTGCCCGTGGTATGCGTAAATTCCGTGAACACTATAATCACGACTACATCCGTTTTTACAAAAATTTCTCCGTAGATACTTATGTGCGATTGATGAAAAACTGCGCCTGCAAAATTGGCAATTCTAGCGCTGCCATCCGCGAGGGCGCGTTTCTCGGCGTTCCCGCTGTCAACGTGGGCACGCGTCAGATTGGCCGCGAACGCGGTAAGAACGTCATCGATGTGGCTTACGACCGCGCCCAAATCGTGGCCGCCATTCAACAGCAGGTGGAGCATGGTCATTACCCCTCCGAACCCATCTATGGCGACGGCCGCGCCGGTGAACGCATCGCCGATATTTTGGCGACGGCGGAGTTCAATATTAACAAACGCATGACGTATTAGTGTGAATATTCTCGGCATCATCCCCGCTCGCGGCGGCTCGAAAGCCATCCCGCACAAAAATATCACCCCCCTGGCGGGCAAGCCCCTGCTGGCCTACACCTGCGAAGCCGCGTTGAGCAGTCAGCGGTTGTCTCGCGTGATTCTCAATACCGATAATCCCGAAATAGCTGAAGTTGGCCGCGCCTGTGGTATCGATGTGCCGTTCATGCGCCCCGCTTATCTCGCCGCCGACGATACCCCCATGCTGCCCGTTTTACAGCACACGCTGGATTGGATGGCTGCCGAGCAAGATTTTCCTGTGGATGTGCTGGTGCTGCTCCAACCGACATCACCCCTGCGTAGCGCGGAGCACATTGACGCGGCGGTGGAGTTGCTCCTAACAAAAGGGGCAGATACTGTCGTCTCGGTTGTGGCTGTCCCCCATCACTTCAACCCCGTCTCGGTGATGCAACTCGACGATGAAGGTTGTTTGCAACCCTTCTTACCCGGTGAAATGATCCTTCGGCGGCAAGATAAACCGCGCGTTTACGCCCGCAACGGGCCAGCCGTGCTCGTTATTCGCCGCGCCACCCTCGAGCAGGACCACCTCTACGGGGCAAAAACCCTGCCCTATGAGATGGATCCAACTTCCTCGATAGATATTGATTCGCCTGAAGATTTGGACTTGGCCGAATTTTGGTTGGCGCGCCAGAAAAATTCCCTATGAAATCCGTTGATATTCTCTACTTTGTTGAACACGTCGCCCGCGAGCTGGATATTGCTTGTGCGGTGAAGGCCATTATCGAGCGCGATACGGAACTAAGAGTCGAAATCGTTTCGATTACACATCGCATCGAGGAAACACTGACCAACTTCCAGCCGCGCGTCGTGACCCTGCCCTATTGTGTCGCTGTTCATGAAGCCGGGCTGGACAAAATTGTGGCGCGCTGGCCGCAGGCCGAATATGTCAGTCTTTCGTATGAGCAGGTTTTGGGGCAGGCGCAAAAGGATTTGAACTCGCCCAAAGACGAGTTTGCCCAAAAATTTGTTTTGTATCACGCCTGGGGTGATTTTTTCGCCGAGTATTTAAAAACCCATGCCGTGCCGCCGGAACATATTTATATCAACGGCAATCCCTCGTATGCGCTCTACCGCCCGCCCTATGCAGATTATTATGACAATCAACGTGAAGCGTTGGCGAAGCAATTTGGCCTGGACGCGGGGAAACGCTGGGTTTTCATCCCTGAAAATTACGGCTGGGCCTTTTTTGAAGACCACATGGTACGCGCCCGCATCCGGCGGGGCTTTGACCCGCAGCAAGCCTACGAGTATCGTGATTTTGCTCGTGCTTCGTTGCGTGCTGTCTCTATCTGGTGGCGGGAAGCTGCGAAAATTGATGAACTGGAAATTATTATCCGTCCCCGCCCGGCGATCCCGGCGCAAAATTTTATCGAGCGGGTGCGTGAGTGCGCCGGAGATTTGCCCAACCGTTTGCATTTCATCAAACACGGTACGGTGCGCGAGTGGATTTTGGCAGCGGATGTGGTCGTCTCTTCGTACAGCACCACCATGCTCGAAGGCGCGGTTGCTCGCAAACCGGTGTATATGCTGGCCCCGCAGCCCTTCCCTGCGTTGCTCCACGCCGATTGGTACGCGCTCACCGACCAACTCGAAACCCAGACCGATTTTCTCGCAGCGATCTCGCAGAAAGAACTCACTAAGAATTGGGTTGAACTGGAAAAATGGCTCATTCCCCTGATGATGAGCCGCGGCGACGCCATTGCTAATATCGCCCGCATGCTCACCGTCAAAGCGAAGGGTGAACTTTCCACCCCGCCGCCACTGGAAATTGCCCGTCAGTTGGAACGTGTTACTGCGGAGCGTTTGTATCGTACGGCGCGCAAACATGGCTGGCGGCTGTTTCAGAACACCCTCGCCGCGCTGGGCATCCAAACCCAGGATCAAGGTTGGACAGCGCACGAAAGCGATGCTATCAACCCCGCCGAAATCGCCCGCCGTGTGAAGCGTTGGCGCGAAATATTGGTTTAAAAATCTCACCACGAAGGCACAAAGACATAAATTTTTTTGACAATTTCCCTTCGTGTCTTTGAGTCTTGGTGGTGAAAATACTTGTCATGCCCAAAGTTAGCGTCATTATCCCCACCTATAACCGCGCCGACTATATTGTCGAAGCCATCGAGAGTGTGCAAGCGCAGACGTTTCGCGATGTTGAGATTATCATTGTCGATGACGGCTCGACCGATGGCACACAGGCTGTACTTCAACCGTGGATCGACGCGGGCCAAATTCGCTATTCTCGTCAGGAGAATCGCGGGGTTTCAGCGGCGCGCAACCGGGCAATTGCGCTGGCGCAGGGGGCGTATCTCGCTTTCCTCGATTCCGATGACTTGTTTGCCCCCGATAAACTCGAGAAACAGGCCGCCCTCCTCGATGCAGATTCTGAAATTGGGCTGGTGCATGGCAGTTTTCGCCGCGTGGACATGGACGATAATTTGCTGGCCGAGCGAGATACATCAAATTTTTCTGGAAATGTCTACCCAGAGATGCTGCTCGATTGGTCGGTGCTGATTCCGCCCTCGTGCGTGATGCTGCGCGCTGCCGCACTGATCGAAACCGGCGGCTTTGACCAAGCCATGCGCTGGGGAGAAGATATTGACCTGTGGCGGCGCGTGGCGCGGCACTATCACTTCGCCGCTATCCCCGAGATTCTAACTACGATGCGCGTCCACACCGAAAATACTTCAGTTGCAAAAGCCGATTTGCGCGCCATTGCCGATTTTGAGCGTTATTTGCAAAAAGCGCTTGATGATGATCTGGTGCTCTCGCCCAAATTTCGCCGTCGGGCATGGGCAAAATTGTACAGCAACGCCGGACACAATATTCTTGCCGCGGGGCAGCTTGAGCAAATGTCCGCCGTTCGTGCGTATAGCCTAAAAGCCATTCGCCAAAATCCTGCCCAATGGAGCGCCTACCTCGGCTGGTTGGCTTCGTGGATTGGGCCGCAGATGCGTCAAAAGCTGCTCGTTCTCTGGCGCAAGCTCCGTTAATTTAACGCAATACCCTAAAGGGCATGGGTGTCGCAAAGAAGGCAGGACGCAAAAAACATCAAAAAGCTTTGCTCCCTTGCGCCTTTACGTTAAAATTTTTGGCTATGACCTTATCGATTCTATTCTTGGGCACACAAATGACTATTGGCGGGGCGCAGCGCGTGTTGCTGACTCAGGCCGAATGGTTTCACGCGCGCGGCTATCGGGTGACGGTAGCCTTTTTTTACGATAAAGATAATTTGCGCGCTGCCTGGGAAGCCCAATATCCTTTCCCTGTGGTGGATTTACGCACCCGTGAGCCGGGCTCGGCCCGCGGCGGTGTTGCGGGTTTGTTGCGCGGACTGCTGAATCTGTGGCGTTTACTGCGCCGGGAGCGGTTCGACATCATCGAGACCTTCACCCCGGACAGCAATTTGCTCGGCTTGCCGCTGGCCTTTTTTGCACGCGTTCCGGTGCGGGTGGGATCACATCACGGATTGATTGAGAATATCTCGCCGTTGGTGGAGCGCCTGCACGGGATGATGATTAATTCCCGGATGGTATCGGCGTTGGTGGCGGTCTCGACGCGGGTGCAGCAATTGACGTTGGCGGTGGAGCGCACGCGGCCCGAAAAGGTGATTCTGATTCCCAACGGGGTGCAAATCCCTGGGGCTGAGACGTTTATCCTCGAGAAGCGGCAAACCCTTCGGGACACGCTCGAACTGGATTCAACCTCGGAATTGATCATCACTGTGGGACGGCAGACCCACCAAAAAGGGCATTCGATTCTCCTGGAGGCTATTCCCGCGGTGCTGGAATCGCATCCTCGGGCGGTATTTGCTCTGGTTGGCGATGGACCTCTCCATCCAGCTTTAAAAAATCAGGCCAAAAAAATTGGTATCGAAAAATCGCTGCGCTTTTTAGGCACGCGTGATGATGTTTACGCCCTGTTGCACGCTGCGGATATTTTCGTGCTGCCCTCGCTCTCTGAAGGCTTGCCAATGGCGTTGCTGGAAGCGATGGGCATGGGGCTTCCGGTGGTGGCTACTGCGTTAGAGGGAATTGCCAGCGTGGTCGAAGATGGGCGGCATGGGTTGTTGCCTGCGCCGGGTGAGGTACAATCGCTGGCGTCTGCATTGGCGAGATTGCTGAGTGATACCGCGCTGCGAGAGGGGCTGGCTGCAGAGGGTCGCCGCCTGGTGCTGACACACTACACCCTGGAGCGGATGTGTTCGGATTATGAAGCATTATTTTTGCGATTGTATCAAGATGGCATACTCTAAAAATCTAACGCAAAGTCGCAAAGGTGCAGGGACGCAAAGAATAAAAAAGAAACTTTGCAGCTTGGTTTCCTTGCGCCTATGTGTTAAATTTCGCTGTGGTGCCGCATGAAGCCATTTGATCGCGCGTTGATGGCGCGTTTACTGGTTACGTTTGCCGTGTTGCTCTTGCTGGTTTTTGCCGGGAGCGATTTCTACGCAGTCGTTGAAGGCACGCAGAACTGGATCGGCAAATTCACCATCACCTGGGGCCTGCCGCTGGCCGGGATGATGCTCTTTGGCACGTTGGCGGTGGCGTTGGGTCTGACAAGTTTATGGCTGCCACAGAAAACCGATGACCTTGTGGTGGCACTGGCGCGCAGCCGTGACAAACTTGGCCCCCTGCGCTGGCTGTTTTTCGCCGCGCTGGCCTTTCTGCCCGCTAAAATTTTTCTCTACACCCCGCTTGGCTATAAAATCACCGGTGCGGCCTTTCGGCTGGCCTTCCTGATAGCTGTAGGGCTGGCGATGGCGCTATTTGCCACACGTCATCCGCGTCATCTGATCCGTTGGCGGCCTTTGATGCTAAGTTTTGTCGCTGTGGGCGCGGTGATTGTCTTCGCTGTCGAGTTCGTCACCGTGGTTGATTACCCCCTCTCATTAACCTGGTCGGAGGGCAACCGCATCTGGGATTATTCCTGGCTTTACGGGCGACGCTTCTACGATTATCCGCTCAATCAGCGTTTCGAAGCGTATATTGATATTGGGCGGCAGTCATTGTGGGGGTTGCCTTTCTTATTTGGCGGCGTGACGCTTGAAGGCGTGCGTCTGTGGTCGGCGTTGGTTTTCACTGTGCCGTATCTGTTTCTGGGTTGGTTAGCGTTGCGCGCGCTCCCCGCCCTCCGCAAAGATTGGTCCTGGGCGGGCGTGTGGCTCTTCCTGTTCCTCTATCAAGGCCCCATTTACACCCCCCTCGTTCTGAGCGCCATTCTCGTCGCCGGAGCGCGCCGCAAAGCGTTATGGATTGCCCTGCCCCTGATTTATCTGGCCGGATATTATGCTCAACTCAGCCGCCTGACCTGGATGATTGCCCCGGCAGTTTGGGCAGTGTTGGTAGCCTTGCTCGATGATGAAACATCCCCCGGCGAGCGTATGCCCTGGCGTTCATGGCTGCAGGTTGGATTATATGGTTTGGCGGGATTATTTGGCGGCGTGGGAATTAAACGCGGCTGGGAGCGCATCTCGCGACAACTGGGATTGGCGAACGCAGCTCAGGGTGGGGTGCAGGTCAACTTGCCGATGCCTGCCCCCGCGGCAATTTTCACCGATACCGCCGACACGGTCGAAGCCGTCAGCAGCGGCAGCAATTCCTTTCTCACTGATCAGCCCTTGCTCTGGGAGCGCCTGTGGCCCAACCCCACCAACGGGTTGGGCATCGTTTTAGAATTGGCATTAGCCGTTTTGCCGCTTGTCATTTTATTGATTTACTTGGCAATACAGTCACAAAATAAAGAACCACAGATAAACACAGATAAACGCAGGATACATGACAAAAAATCCGCGTTCACACCTGCACTTGACACCGCAGGCGCAAGTGTCCGCGTTGATCCGCGTCCAAATTGGCAGCTCAACATCTGGCAAAAACTGGCCGTAGCTGGCGGGTTGCTGGGCTTTTTGGGCATCGGGCTGATTATTAGCGTTAAAATTGGCGGTGGCAGCAACCTGCACAACCTGGATATATTCCTTGTTAGTCTGGTCTTTGTTGCCGCGGCGGCGTGGGAACGTGGCGGCGGACAGATTCTCGCGAATTTGCAGGAACAAACCTCGGGAGTCAAGATACTCTTTTTATTCCTGGCTTTGATTCCCGCCTTCTTACCCCTCATGGATGCCATGCCGCTAGAACTCCCCGAGCAGCAGTATGTCGATCACACCATCGACTTGCTCATCACTGAATCCGAGCATGTGGTCGCGCAAGGCGGCGAAGTCCTCTTTATGGATCAACGTCAACTGATTACCTTCGGCGTGGTGGATATTCCTCTGGTGCCGGAATATGAAAAAAAACAGGTCATGGATCGCGCTCTGGCGCAAGATATGGAATATTTGATGCCGTTTTACCGCGATCTCGCCGAGCAGCGCTTCGGCCTGATTATCACTGATCCGCAGCGCATCCGTTACTCTCGCGAAGAAGAGCAATGGGATGCTGAGAACGATACCTGGGTACAGTGGGTTACAGAACCGTTGTACTGTTACTATAAACCTAAATACTCGAAAGACAAGACGCATGTCTGGTTCTTTGTCCCGCGTGAAGAGATTGGCGATTGTTCGTATTATCCGTAATGATCTTCACCATCAAGACACCAAAACTCGAAGTTGACATCGGTAAATAGCTGCATTCCTTTGTGTCTTCGTACCTTTTGTGGTTATATTTTTCTGGAGATTTTTGATGAACCAAATCGGTGGGCGCAATAAAACCATCAGCATCTTCGCCAGCATTTTTGCCCTCGAGGGGGTTGCCGCGCTCATTTACTTGCTGCGCATCCCCGGCGACGTGCAAAATGCCTGGCTCTTAGGGCTTTCAAAAACGCGCTTTGCGTTGGCGACTATGCTGCTAGCCGGGATCGCCGTTTTTGTGTTGGTCGCATTTACCTTCTGGCGCAAACCAGAAACCCTCACGCCTCTGCAATCTCTTGCTCAGCGTGGTGAATTTTACTATCCGACAGTGTTCTTTTTCCTGCTCGGTGGCGTTATTGCTGGTCATCTGTTATGGCTCTCCGGCACACTCACCGATGAATTTCTGCATGGCGTGTTGACGCGTCTGGTTCCGCTGATCGCCTGGGGCGGGGTGATGAGTTGGCAATTCATTTTTATATTGCCTGTTTTGCGCTATGAAGATCGTCAGGTGTGGAGTGATGGACAAAAGCGCGTTTTTCGTTGGAGTGCGGGTATTTTTGGTGTGTTGCTTCTACTGTGGGGCATGATTGCTGCAACCGGCCTGGGGATTAAGCCCGATGCTTTCGCCTGGGACCCACCCGGAGCGCCGCTCGTTTCCATCCAGATTGCTATCGCCGGGCTTTTGGGGATGTTCATCTTTTTTGCAGAATGGTCTCTCTCCAACCAGAAATCCGAACTTTTAACCCGTTTTTTTGATATTCTTCTCAGTCTGGTACTTTTTTTGGCCGCATTCTATTTGTGGCGCAATGTCCCGCTGGACAGGGCTTTTTATGCCCCGATGGAACGACCGCCAAACGCTGAGTTGTATCCTTACTCGGATGCGGCTATGTATGATAGCGGCGCGCACCGGGTGCTGGTGGGCGAAGGGTTTTCGGGTATTGATCGCAAGCCTTTTTATGTGTTGTTTTTGGTTTTTGCGCACGCGGTTGTGGGCGATAGCTATAACGCCATTGTCAATTTGCAAATTTTGTTTTTGGCCATGCTCCCGGTGATGGTGTATTGGCTGACAAAATCGCTGCACTGGCGTTTTACGGGGACGATTGCCGCGCTGTTGTTCATTTTGCAAGAGAAAAATGCCATTGCGCTTTCTGCGGATATTCGGGTTTCCAACTCGAAGCTAATGATGCCGGATATGTTTGCCGCGTTTGGCGTGGTTTTGTTGTCGTGGCTGGTGATGCGCTGGCTGCAAAACCCGGAGCGCTGGCGCTGGTTCCCGCTGCTGGCCGGGGGTGTTTTTGGCATTACGGTGATGATCCGCTCGAACAGCATTTTTTTGCTGCCCGTGGTGCTTGGGGCGATTGCGGTTGCGTTTTATCGTAAATGGCGTGCGGCCATTGCCCCGGCAGGCTTGTTTGCGCTGGGGCTGATGCTCGTCATTTTCCCCTGGATGTGGCGCAGTTATCAGTTGACGGGGCAATTTACGCTCAACGAGCCTGCGCAGGTTGTTTTTCACGCCGAATTGTACACCGAAGAAATCGGTCAAATCGAGTTCACGCGCCTGCCCGGTGAAACCGAAAAACAATATGTTGCGCGCGCCAACGCCTATATGCGCGATTTTACGCTCAGCCATCCCGGCGTTGTGGTTGATTTTGTGCTGGCGCATTTTTTGAATAACGAATTGGGGCTACTGTTCACCCTGCCCCTCACGCCGTGGTATCTGCAAGACCCCAACATGGTCGCCTTCAACGCAAAAACAGGCGATTTACAGCGCCTTTGGGAAGATTGCTGCACGGTCAACCAGTATGTTGCCCAAATGCCGTTTTGGTCGGGATGGAATGGGCATTTGCCGCCCATCATGGTGGCTATGCTGGGCGCAAACCTGGCGCTGATCGCCATTGGCCTGGGTGCGGCCTGGGCGCAATATGGCATTGTTGGCCTGATCCCCCTCGTTATGAGCCTTGCTTACAGCCTGAGCACGGCAGTTGCGCGCCGCTCCGGCTGGCGTTTTGTCACACCTATTCACTGGGTAGAGTTTGTATACCTTGCCATCGGTATCGCCCAAGTGACAATTTGGCTTTTTGAGTATTTATCGAGTGTGAACAGCTCTGATTGGATCGAAGAAAGTGTTCAACCTGTCAAAAGCAACTATCGAAGCGCTTGGAAGCTGAATATGGCGATTGGGATAATTTTACTGAGTTTTGGGATTTCTCCATTGATGGTGGAAAATTTGATTCCCCAGCACTACGCGGCACTTTCGACCTCAGAGCGGGTTGCCCTACTTGAAGAGATGAATTTCTTCGAAGAATTTCCTGCACTGGATGAGCCTACCCTCCAGCAGAGTCTGGAAAAGGATGAGATCGTTATCCTACAGGGACGCGCCCTATATCCCCGTTACTACGAAACTGGTTTTGGCGAATCCGGCGAAGGGTGGAGCGCTTATATCCCCAGAGATTTTCCCCGTTTAGGCTTTACATTAGTCGGCCCGAATGATGCTCAAATCATACTTCTGCATGAAACCTCACCGGACTATTTCCCCAACGCGACTGACGTGACTCTCATCGGCTGCGAAGCAGATGACGTTGTCTACGCTCTGGCGGTATATGTGCACGATAAGCGCGAACAACTTTACACGGCTTCGGCTGAAATTGAAGCCCTATGCCCGGTCTTTCGATAATGGACAAAAAGACAAAAATTTCACCACGAAGATGCACAGACACCAAGAAAAATAGCTTTGAGTCTTGGTGTCTTTGCAGTATTTTTTGATGAAAAAACTTTCTTCTTCAACGCTACTTCAAATCTACTTCTGGATCGCTGCGGCGGGTGCATTGGCCGCGCTGGTGCTGCTCTTTGCCCAACCCAGCGAAGCCGCCAGCGCCTGGATTTTAGGCATTTCTAAAACCCGCGCATTGCTGGCCATCGCCTTACTCTTATGGGTACTTGTCGTGGCCTGCACCGCTGTGCTTGTGCGTCGTTCATCATCTTTGCGTGAGCGCATTCTTACATGGGTAAGCAATCGCTGGCTTTACGGGCTTGCGTTGTTCGGCTCATTGCTCGGATTTATGTTTGGTTCTCAACTCTGGCATCTTGCACACATTGTTGCCGATCCCTACATAGGTGGCCTTCTGACTCGTTTGGTACCTCTGTTTCTTCTTGTCACCACGTTCAGCCTGCAAAACCTAATCATCCTCCCTCTGCTGCGTCACGGATGGGTTGATTTTCTAGATGGCAAAGTAGTACGCCTTGGTGGCATCATCTTTGGCCTGCTTCTCTTCATTTGGGCCATCGTTGCCCTCACCGGTCTCGGGGTGAAGCCCGATGCCATTGGCTGGGACCCTCCGGGGGTTCCGCTGACGGTTGCATCCGTTGGGTTGGTATGGCTGGTGGCATTTGTCTGGCTGGCTTTGCCAACGGAAAATCTCCCCAAACCCTTACTCTTCGATATTTTTATCAGTCTCCTTATTTGGGGTGTGGCTGCCTTCCTTTGGAATCAACAACCCATGCGCGCCGACTATTTTGCCCCCGCGCCGCAGCCGCCGAACTTCGCATATTATCCCCACTCCGACGCGACCATGCACGACATCGCCGCCCAACGTTTGCTGATGGGTGATGGTTTTGACGGTGTCGCTCGTAAGCCGCTCTATTCGGTTTTTCTGACGTGGCTGCATTGGCTCGCCGGGGAAGATTATGCCCAGATTGCCCGCTTGCAAATGATGGTGCTCGCTTTGCTGCCGGTTGGCCTCTATTGGATTACGAAAACGTTGCATTTGCGCGTCTCCGGGGTAATTGCCGCCGCACTGATTATTCTGCGCGAGCGCAACGCCCTCATGCTTTCCGGTACCATCGGCGTTTCTAATGCCAAATTGCTCATGTCCGACCTGCCCGCCACGCTCGGTGTGGTGCTGCTGACCGCCATCATCGTCTACTGGCTGCGCCAGCCCGATCGCCGTCGTGCCGCACCCCTCGCCATTGGCGGTGTGCTTGGCTTGCTCCTGCTCGTCCGCCCGCAGATCGTTGTTTTCATTCCGGCGCTGATCGTGCTTATTCTGCTTGTATCCCTTCGACCTTCAACCTTTAACCTTCAACCTTCGTCGCCCGCCACCCGCCATTCAGCATTCAGCATTCAGCATTCAGCATTCTTCATTCTTGGTCTGACGCTCACCCTGCTCCCCTGGTTGTGGCGCAGCTATCAACTCATCGGCCAATTTTCCCTTAATGATCCATCCCAAAACGCCTTCCTGACCCAACAGTACAGCCTTACACCTGGAGAGAGCCGCATTGTACGCAACTCTGGCGAAAGCGACGCTGAATTTGCCCAACGCGTGGATGCCTATCTCTCCGGATTTGTGCGCGCTAACCCTGGTTACGTGACTACATTCATTACGCGCCATTTTGCCCATAATTGGGTCGAAGCCCTGCTTGCCCTGCCGCTCTCTCCTTGGGTCGTGCAGGCCGCCGAGAGTGACCTATTCCCCTACTGGCGCACGCAAGCCGACGATCTGTGGGATGATTGTTGCTCTCCTAAAGCCTATGTTGGCGCTCAGCCCTTTTGGGAGGGTTGGAAAGACGCACTCACCACTGAAAACACCCTCATGCTGGCCCTCAATTTGGGGATGCTGGCGCTTGGCCTGAGCGCGGCCTTTCGTCGAAATCAACTTATCGGTTGGTTGCCGTTGGGCGTGGCGCTGATTTATATCCTCAGCACCGCCGTGGGCCGCTACTCCGGCTGGCGGCTGCTGCTCCCCGCCGACTGGGTGGTGCTGCTATATCTCTCGATTGGTTTGGGTCAGGGTGCCGTTTGGCTGCGGTTCTATATTCAGCGCGACCCCGGCGCTTTTGTCAGATATCCAGCATCGAACGTCCGACGCATTTCAACCTATACCCTTCAACCTTCAACCATTTTTCTTGGATTGATTTTTCTGGCTCTGGGATTTAGTCCGTTAATGATGGAAGCCCTCATCCCTCGGCTTGATTCTCCTTTCCCGGCGGATATTCGCACGACTTTCGAGTTGATCTCCGAAATCGAGCCGATTCTCCCCTCGGTGGAAGCCTTGCTCGAAGACGAGCGCGCTACATTGCTAGAAGGGCGTGCCCTCTACCCGCGCTTTTACCTGCCCAACGAAGGCGAACCCGGCAACGAATGGACGGCTTTCTCGCCGCGTGATTATCGCCGTTTGGGCTTTGTTCTGTTGACGGTCTCGCACGCCAATATTGTCATGCCCCTCGACGAAGCCCCAGCTTACTTTCCCCACGCTGCCGATGTCCTCGTCCTGGGTTGCCGCGCCGATGACTACATCTCGGCCCGGCTGGTTGTCCTGCACAACGAAGACGGGTATACTACCCTGCGCTCGTCGTCTGAGCTATCTTGCGACGACATTCCGTAATTTTTAACGCAAAGCCGCTAAGGAGCAAAGATGCAAAAGAAGAAAATAAAAAGCGCTTCGCGACTTAGCACCTTTGCGCCACCTGTGCCCTTTGGGGTATTGCGTTGCGCTTGTATTTTATGAAGAAACCGATCATCCTCATCAACCCCAACCTTGTTGTTCAGCGTAATGATCCCTTCACCACGGGGATTGTTTACATGCCCATCGGGCTGGCCTATACGGCTGCCGCGCTGCGTGAAGCCGGTCTACCTGTGCAGGTGATTGATGCTTTTGCCGAAGACCCGCGCCAGGCGCGTCGCAGCGAAAAATTCACCCTGATGGGTTTGACGGATGATGAAGTTTTGGCGCGCATCCCCGCGGATGCCGGGCTGGTCTTTCTTTTCGCCATTAACCTGACCAATCATATTGCCAGCGAAAATATTTTGCGGGCCGTCAAACGCGAACGCCCGGATTTGCCCGTCGTGATTCTGGAGAATACGCAGGCCGTTACAGCCTATGCCTTGGAGCATGTGCGACAGGTTTTCTTCGATGCCGGAGCCGATTATGTGCTCACAGGCGAGTCGGAGCGCGCGGCTGTAATTTTGGCGCGTCACCTGGAGGCGCAGAATCCACCCGGCGAACTGAATCAACTCGCGGGCCTGGGTAGCGCGTCCTTTTATAATCCCCCGAAAGAATTTATTCAGGATTTGGACTCGCTCCCTTTTCCGGCCTGGGATTTATTTCCCATCGATAATTACTGGAATTTGCGTTTCGCCCACGGGCCGCAGCATGATAATCGCTATCTGCCTCTGCTGACCTCGCGCGGCTGTCCGTATCCGTGCCGCTTTTGCGTGGTTCCGGCGACCAACGGCCAAAAATGGCGGGCGCGCTCGGCGGTCAACGTTGTGGACGAGATGGAGCATCACGTCAAGATGTTTGGTGTGAGCGAGTTTCATATTGAAGATGTTGACCCCACGATTTCGGACGCGCGTATTCGCGAGATGTGCGCCGAGATTTTGCGCCGCGGTCTGAAAATCACCTGGAAGATCGTCGCCGGGACGAAGGTCGAAACGATCCGTAGCGAAGAAACGCTTGACCTGATGGCGCAGGCAGGCTGCCGCTATATTTCGATCTCGCCGGAGACCGGCTCGCCGCGCGTGCTAAAGTTGATGCGCAAACCCTTTGATTTGGATCATGCCGTGCGCTTGGTGCGGCGCATGAATCAGGTGGGCATCCGCTCGCAGGCCTGCTTTGTGTTGGGTTTCCCCGGTGAAACCGCCGAAGATTTGCAGATGACTTGGGAGATGGTACACGACCTGACGCGCAAAGGCGTGGACGAGATCGCCCTGTTCATTATCACGCCCGTGCCGGGTTCGGCAATTTTCGATGAGTTTCGTGGTTACGAGTCGCTCTCGGATATGAATTTCACCCCCACCTGGCGCGATGATTACGAAGACTTGAGTAAATTCCGTTTGCGACTGTACGGGGCCTTCTTGTTGTGGAAACTGCGCCATTACCCCGGCAAAATCATCCGTCAGGCGTGGAATTTTCTCCGCCGCCGCTTTGAGACGAAAATGGAGATGGTGCCGTACCGCGCTCTCGTGCTAAAATGGCTTGACCGAAAGACGAATCCATGAAGGGCCTAATTAACGCAAAGGCGCAAAGCTGCAGAGACGCAAAGGAAAATAAAGCAAATCTCTGCGCCTGCGTCCCTTTGCGTCCTTGCGTTGAGAATCTTATAAAATGACTAAAAACCAAACCCTGCATATTGCCGTTGTCCTTCCCTGCTATAACGAAGCGATTACCATTCAACAGGTCATCGCCGATTTCCGCGCCCAACTGCCCGACGCTGAAATTCATGTCTTTGACAATAATTCCAGCGATGACAGCGCAAAGCTAGCCGCCGAAGCCGGGGCGATTGTGCATTCGGTCCGTAAACAAGGCAAAGGATATGTAATCCAGAAAGCCTTTGAAATTGTTGTGGTCGACGCATTGGTAATGGCAGATGGCGATGGAACTTATTTTGCGGAAGATGTGCATAAATTGCTGGAGCCGGTCTTGAGCGGCAACGTGGATATGGTCGTCGGCGACCGCCTGCCGACGGCTTCTGATGAGAATATGCGCTGGCACCGTCATTTGGGCAACCGGCTGATTGTGTGGAGTATCAATTTTATGTTTCGGACGCGCTACCGCGATATTCTCTCCGGCTACCGCGTTTTCAGCCGTCGTTTTGTGCAAAATGTCCCCCTGTTGACGCCGGGCTTCGAGACCGAAACCGAGATGACCCTGCAAGCCCTGGAAGAGGGTATGGAAATCATCGAAATGCCGATCTCGTACCGCAGCCGCCCTGCCGATAGTCATTCCAAACTTAATGCTGTGCGCGATGGTTATCGCATTATGCTCACCGCGGCGATATTGCTGCGCGATCATAATCCACTGCGTGTCTTCGGGTTGCTTGCTTTTGTGTTATTATTGGCGGCTTTGGTGCTGCTGGCGCTGACTCTGGCGGGGAATCTATCCCTATTGATCTACAGCGCGTTGCTGGCACTCTTAAGCGCATCATCCTTTGGATTGGGACTGGTGCTGAACGCCGTCAATACGCGTTTCCGGCAGCTCAAACAAATTATGCAGAGAAAATAACTGCCGATCCATCCCCTATAGCCCCTTCCCTAAATGGAAGGGCGAAGAATGCCGGTACCCCTCCCTCGTTGCGGGGGAGGGCCGGGATGGGGGTTCTGGTACTTATAGAAGGAAATTATGACAAACTCGTATGAACAATATCAAGCCCTGCTCGAAGATGTCCCCTGCAACCTGTGCGGCGCGGACGACTTCGAAGTTGTCTACCCCCCGCGCTACGAAGATGCCCGCCCCGATGATATCCTGGAAACCTTCCGCTCATCGGGCGATGAAATTCTGGTTGATCAACTCGTGCGCTGCAACCAATGCGGATTGCAGTACCTGACCCCGCGCTTGAAGAGCGACGTGGTTATCACCGGATACAGTGAAGGCACCGACGAAGCCTTCATCTCGCAGAATAAAGGTCGCGAGATCACCTTCGCTAAATCACTCAATCTTATCGAGAAATACAAACCCCAACGCGGCCGCATCCTCGATGTTGGCACCGCAGGCGGCGCTTTCCTCGGCGTTGCCCATCGCCTTGGCTGGGAAGTAGCGGGCTGCGAACCCAACAAGTGGATGGCCGAATGGGGCAGTCAGCACTACGGCATCGAAATTCAGGCCGGAACCATGAACGATATGGAACTCGCCGACAACAGTTTTGATGTACTCACCCTGTGGGATGTCCTCGAACACACCCCCGACCCCAAAGCTGTACTCGCCGAATGCCGCCGCGTGCTCAAACCCGATGGTGTCCTGGTTGTCAATTACCCCGACATCGCCGCCCTGGTCTCGCGTCTCATGGGGCGCAGGTGGGTTTTCCTGCTCTCGGTGCATCTCTACTACTTCACCCGCGAGACCATCCAAAAGATGCTCGCCGCCAGCGGCTTCTCCACCCGGCGCATCAAATTGCACTGGCAAAGCCTCGAGCTGGGTTATATCCTTTTCCGTATGGGACCGTATATCCCCTGGCTTTCCAAGCTGGGCACCAAAATCGTCAAAGCCCTGCACATCGAACATTTACAAATCCCCTATTGGATGGGCCAAATCCTTGTCATCGCCCAACCAGAAATAAAATAAGAAGGAAACCGCAGATGAACGCCGATAAACGCGGATAAAAAATCAGCGTTCATTTGCGTTCATCTGTGGTTAAAAATTTGGATACTATGAAAGAAAAAATTGTTGTACTTGGCGCCGGTATCGGCGGACTTTCGGCGGGTTATTTCCTCGCCAAAACTGGAAAATATGAAGTTACCGTTTTAGAGAAGGCCCGCGTAACCGGCGGGTTGTGTGCCAGCTTTGAGCACGACGGTTTCACCCTTGACTATGGGGCGCACAAAATTTACTCCGTCATCCCCGGCGTGCTGGATGAAATCCAAACCCTGATGGGCGACCGTCTGCTGACCCTGCCCAAAAAGAACCGCCTGTTTCTGCGGGGACATTTGGTGGATTACCCGCTTAAATTGGGGAATCTGGCGAAAGTGCTGGGATTTGGCACCTTTATACGGCTGGGACTGGGCTACGCCCTGGAGTTGGCGCGTGGCATTTTAGGAAGTCCAACCCCGAAGAGCTATGAAGAATATATGATCCAGCGTTTTGGGCGGCCTGCCTACGAATTAGTTTTCGAACCCCTGGCCGACAAAGTCTGGGGCGGCCCCAACACCCTGCACCCCGAGATGGCGCGGGCACGCGTCCCCGCCTCGGGTGGCATCGAAGTGATTCTCAAACTGTTGGGCATCAAAAAAGAGACTGCCGAAACCAACGCCGAATTCTTCTACTACCCGCGCGCCGGATTTGGCGATCTGCCTCAGGCGATGGTGGAAATGATTGAAGCCAGCGGCGGGCAGGTGATTGTCAATGCCGATGTGCGCGAGTTGGCGCGCGACGGCGCAAAAATCACTGCCGTGAGCGGCACGGTGGCTGGTAAGCCTGCCGAATTTGAGATCGATTATCTTGTCTCATCCATTCCTCTGCCCGTGCTGGGGCGTTTGCTCTTTGGCTCGGACGCTGCTGTTTTGCCATCGATCGACGAGTTAGCGTTCCGTCATCTGGTGCTGGTGTATATTTTCGCCGAAAAAGATCTTTTGCTTGAAGATCAGTGGATTTTCTTCCCCGAGCGCGAGTATATTTTCAGCCGCATCTTTGAACAAAAGCAGATGAATCCCGAACTGGGGCCCGCTGGCCGTACGGCGATAGCCTGCGATTTCACCTGCAACGAAGATAGCTGGCAGTGGCAGGCCAGCGACGAAGAACTGGCCCAGAAAACCATTGAAGGCTTGGTTGAGGGCGGTTTCCTAAAAGAAGAAGATGTTAGCAGATATTACGTCACGCGGACGCGCAATTTTTACCCCCGTTACGATCTAACCTATGTTGAGAAGATGAAGCAGGTTAGTAATCAGTTGCAGGAAACCGAAAATTTATTGCTAACCGGGCGCATCGGCATGTATAACTACAACAACTCCGATCACTGCGTGGATATGGGGCGCTTCATCGCCGAGAATCTTTCCGCCGGGCATCCCCCTGTGGATGTATGGAATGAACTCGAACAGCGCGTCGCCGACTATAAGATCGTAGATTGATATAGAACTTAACCACAGAGACACGGAGAACACAGAGAAAAACAAAAAATCTGTATTGGTCAACAGAAGCTTGAACAGTATGTCTAAAAATTTGATCGTCACCCTGAGCGAATGCGAAGGGTCTAGCGCAGGCGCAAGTGTCACTCCGTTCACGCTACGCGGTGACGTGCCATCGGCAAGCAAAGTGTTCAAGCTATTCTTGATTATTACAGAAAAACAAAAAATCTCTGTGGCCTTCGTGTCTTTGTGGTTAGTTTTTTTCAGGATGAACTTTTTTCCCGCGCGCCCAGGCGATCAGAATATGCAGCGGGAGCGGGATCAGCCCCACAACGGGGAGCAGCCACTTGAGCAGGTAATAGTGATCCTCCCCCTCGCATTGTAGATTCTCGTCAATCGTCTGATTCCCCTCGGGGCCGTAGATTCCCACCAAAATATCAATCACCGCATCGTTATACCCCTGGGCCGCGTAGAAGGGGCGAATTCGCTCAGGATCGGCTTCGATGGCATCTATATCATGCTCCACGACCACCCCGTAGTCGGCATCTAAAATCCACCAAATGTCGTTTTCATTATCCACGCGGGCGCGTGTTACCACATGTCCCTCCAGCCCGACGATATGGGCTTTAACGCGGTTGCGGCCCAGAATATCGGCCAGCATTTTGGAAGATTGTGAGCATACTGAAGTTGCTCGCTCGATGGCGCGTTCGGCGCGGCAGAATTCGTAATTGGCGCGCTCGCCGCGTAATATTTGATCGAAGAAGATCAGGTAATTTTCGCGCAGTGGTACGCGCAATCGGAAAGCCGGGTCGCCGCTCTCCGGCCAGTAATGCACCGTGCCATCGAAAATGAGCTGCGTCAGGCGTTTAACATATTCGGGATACTGTTCGTCAATCGCCACGTCGCGGTTCATTTGGGTGTAAACTTCCTGGGGGGCGTATTGTGCTGTGCGCTGTTTGCCTGCATACTCGATTTCATCATATACTGCTGGATTGCGCAGCGGAATCAGCACGCCGCTGAAGTTGATAAGCAGCAAAAGAACACTGATGCCGAAGGCAACCGCGCTGGCGAATTTTGTGTAGCGCGCCTCGCGAGGGTTGATGAAACTGCTAAAAATGACGGCCACGAAACCGGCCACCACCCCGGCGATTTGCATCGCCCCGATGCCATAACTCCCGGCGGGGTTGTAAATCAAATCAAGTTTCAGCACGCCAAAGATGAGCATGATCCCGGCGATATCAAATAACAGGGCGAGTGGCTTACGCAAATTAGGTGCAATGTGGTTAATCATGAGGATTGTCTTTCGCGGGTGTGTCTATCTGATAGGGTATATCTTTGCTCAAAAAGGAGGGGTGGACTTGCATGTCCACCCCTCCTGCTTTTGCATTCAGATTATACCCGTATCTTGACCTGTGGACGCCCGCGGTTATAATTCAGGAATTGAATTTTAGGACTTATGCTATGAATCTGGATGACGCACACGAAACCCGCGAGTTGCTTCTGCTCGAAACCATTGAACAGAACCCCGATGTGAATCAGACTACTTTGGCTGACAAGCTGGATGTGGCCGTTGGTACGGTCAATTGGCATATTAAGCGCCTGGTCGAAAAAGGTTTCATTAAGCTGAAACGCGCTGAGCGCAAAAAGCTGCGCTATATCATCACCCCCGAGGGGCTGGCTTTTCGCGCTCAGTTGACTGTGAATTATGTGGAAAACTCGATGTTGCTTTTCCGCCGCACCCGCCGCCGGACGTTGGAACTGCTGATGGATATTCGCACTGAAGGTTATGAAAGCATCCGCATTTTGGGCAACGGCGATCTGGTGGATGTGATTCGTCTGACGTGCCTGGAACAAGGTATGGGCGTTGAAGGTGACCCAGCCGCACCCGCACTGGAAATACGCGGCTGGCGAGTTTACCGTTCAGAGAAGGAGATGCAGCCATGAGCGAGCATATTCTGATTACCGGAGGGGCAGGGTATATTGGTTCGTATCTAACTGGCGAATTGCTGCGTCGAGGGCATCGCGTGACTGTAGTGGATGATCTGCTCTATGGCGGTGAGTCGCTGTTGGCCTATTTGCCCAATGATGATTTTCATTTCGTCAAAGCCGATGTCTGTGAAAACCGCGCCATCCGCACTGCCGCACCCGATGATTGGCCTGTGCCCGCAGCCGTAATACATCTGGCTGCGATTGCTGGATTTCCGGCCTGTCAGTCGGTAGGACGACAGGTGGCTTGGCGCTATAACGTCGAATCGACTCAGCGAGTTTTCGAGCAGGCCGAAAATATGGGCGTGGAGCGTTTCATCTACATCTCTACGTATAGTAATTATGGCCTTTCCATGGATGGAAATCCTGTAACGGAAGAGACGCCAGTAAACCCGCAATCGCTGTATGCCGAAACGAAAGTTGCCTCAGAACGTTATTTGCTGGCGCAGTCGGAAAGCAGCACATGTGCGCCGCTGATATTCCGCCCGGCGACGCTTTATGGCCTCTCGCCGCGTCCACGTTTCGATCTCATCGTCAATCAGTTTGTGCTGGATGCCTTCACAAAGCGGCGCTTGATGATTTATCAACGCGGTTACTCGCGCTCTTTTGTCCACATTGCCGACTCGGTTCATGGTATTATTTTGGGTCTTCGAGCGCCGCTGGAGAAAATCCGCGGGCAAATTTACAATGTCGGCGCGGATGATGGCAACCTGACCAAAGATCAGGTGGTGCAGCTAATCCTCAAACGCCTGCCGGAGACGATTGTTGATAATAAAGATATTACCTTCGGCGGCGATATGCGCGATATTGCCGTTTCGTTCGAGAAAATCCAGCGCGAGTTGGGTTTTACTGCCCGCTACACGGTGGATAATGGTGTGCGCGAAATTCTGCTGGCTCTGCAAAATGGCCTGATCCGCAACCCCACCGATCCGCGTTATCGCAATGCGCGTTTTATCGTGCAGTGAAGCAGGATTGAGTTAGTATTTGGTAACTGCTCAGGCTAATGTCTTCGCAAAGAAAATGCCGAAAAAAGGGGTGTGCGTGGGGGCGCAGCCCCCACGCACACCCCTTTTTTCGGCCTCTTTCAGTTCAAAGCTAAACAATTTCTTTGTTAGGGAGTCTGGATTGCAGGAAAAAACATGGTTTCCTGGTTGTTGAATAGAAGGAAAAAAATATGATCAAAGCATTAATTACTGGAATTTCCGGACAGGATGGTTCGTATCTGGCGGAGTTGTTGCTCTCAAAGGGCTACGAAGTTCATGGCATTGTGCGCCGCGCAAGCACGTTTAGCACCGGGCGCATCGACCACCTGTACCGCGATCCGCACAACGGAGAGAAAGCCCAAATGCGCTTGCATTACGGCGACCTTGCCAGTTCGGACAGCTTGCAAAATGTGATCCAGGCCGTCGAGCCGGATGAGATCTATAATCTGGCGGCGCAGAGTCATGTGCGCGTCAGCTTCGACATGCCGGAGTATACCGGCGATGTGACTGGAATCGGTACGCTGCGAATTTTGGAAGCCGTTCGCCGTTCCGGACGAAAGGTGCGTTTTTATCAGGCCTCCACCAGTGAGTTGTTTGGCAGCGCCAAGCCACCTCAGAGCGAAACTACGCCATTCGAGCCACAAAGTCCGTATGCCGCGGCCAAAGCTTATGCTCATTGGCTGACCAAAAATTACCGCGATGGCTATGGTATTTTTGCCAGCACGGGCATTCTCTTCAACCATGAGTCCCCCCGCCGGGGTGAGACTTTCGTCACTCGCAAGATCACGCGCGCGGTCGCGTCGATCCTGGCCGGGAAGCAGAAAAAACTCTATATGGGTAATCTCGACTCGCTGCGCGATTGGGGCTACGCGCCCGAATATGTCGAAGTCATGTGGCGCTTGCTGCAACTCGACCAGCCCGCGGAGATTGTCATCGGCACCGGCGAATCCCACACCGTGCGCGAATTTCTGAATGAAGCTTTTGGATATGTCGGCCTGAATTACGAAGATTATGTTCAAATTGATCCGCAGTATTTTCGTCCTACCGAGGTCGACTATTTGCTGGCCGAGCCGAAGAAGGCGCGCGAGCTGCTGGGTTGGGAGCCGAAAATCCGCTTCCACGAGTTGGTGCGCATTATGATGGATGCCGATCTGGAATTGTTAGGATTAGAAGTTCCCGGCGAGGGCAAGCGCCTGCTGGCGGAGCGTTTCGATGGCTGGCATCGCTGGGAAGATCAAGTTATCAGCATGGATAGATGAACATGGAAAATACATACCCGAATCCGAAAGAATTTTGGGCTGAGCGCCGTGTCTGTGTGACCGGTGGGGCTGGTTTTTTGGGATCGTTTGTGCAGGCCGAATTGCGGGAACGCGGCGCAAGCGAGATTTTCATCCCTCATATTGAAGATTACGACCTGACGCAGTTAAGCGACATCCAACGCATGTTGGTGGATGCGCGGCCCGATGTGATTATTCATCTGGCAGCGTTGGCCGGTGGCATTGGGGCCAACCGCGAGCGTCCGGCGGAGTTCTTTTACAAAAACCTGATGATGGGGGTTCCGTTGATGCACGCCGCCTGGGAGCAGGGCGTGGAGAAATTTGTTGCCATTGGCACAATTTGCGCCTACCCTAAGTTCACGCCGGTGCCTTTCAAGGAAGAAAATCTGTGGGATGGTTATCCCGAAGAGACCAATGCGCCTTACGGATTGGCTAAAAAAATGCTGCTGGTACAGGCGCAAGCCTATCGCGAGCAATATGATTTCAATGCCATATATGTGCTGCCGGTCAATCTTTATGGGCCGCGTGATAACTTCAATCTGGAAACTTCACACGTTATTCCGGCACTGGTGCGCAAGATGATCGAAGCCCAGCAGCGCGGCGATGCTGAAGTGATCCTGTGGGGCGATGGCTCCCCGACGCGTGAGTTCTTCTACGCTGGTGACGCCGCCCGCGGTATTGTGTTGGCTGCCGAGCGTTATAATGGTTCTGAACCCGTTAATCTTGGCGCGGGGATGGAGATCAGCATTAAGGATTTGGCCGAGATGATCGCGCGCCTGACAGATTTTGCGGGTAAAGTTGTCTGGGATACCAGCAAACCCAACGGACAACCGCGCCGAGCGCTGGATACGAGCCTGGCAAAAAAATACTTCGATTTTGAAGCCCAAATGTCGTTTGAAGAAGGACTTCGTCGGACGATTGAGTGGTTCCGTCAAAACCAGAATTCCATTGCGTGATACGAGTTTAAGGTTACAGGTTGAAGGTTGAAAATTTTATATACCTTCAACCTTCAACCTTCAATTTTTAACCTTCAACCCTTATGACTGAAACTTCCCCTACTCCCATCACGGCCCCTGCCGAAACGATCCTCCTGCGCCCCACGCGCGGCTGGACGGCATTGAATCTGGGCGATTTGTGGCGTTATCGTGAGTTAATTTTCTTTCTCACTTGGCGCGATATTAAAGTGCGCTACAAACAAACAGTTCTGGGGATGGCCTGGGCAATTATTCGTCCGGTAATGTCGATGCTCGTCTACGCGTTGATATTTGGTCAATTGGCGAATCTGGATTCAGAAGGTGTTCCTTACACGGTCTTTACCTACGCGGCGCTTTTGCCCTGGCAGTTATTTTCCAAAGCAATGAACGATACCGGGCGCTCGATGGTCTCCAATCGTAATATGATTACCAAAATCTACTTCCCGCGTTTGGTGATTCCCATATCAACAGTACTCAGTGGACTGGTAGATTTTTTCATCGCTTTCTTGGTTCTCATCGGGATGTTGTTTTACTATAAAATTCCCCTGACCCCGGCCATTTGGACGCTGCCGCTCTTCTTGTTGTTGACCATGATTACGGCGCTAGGTGTTGGATTGTGGTTCTCTTCACTGAATGTGCTATACCGCGATGTTGGCTATATGCTGCCTTTTATCACTGAAATGTGGAAATACCTCACACCCGTAGCCTACTCTGCCGGGTATATCACCGGAACCTGGAAGTTGATCTACGCCCTCAACCCAATGGCGGGGGCGGTGGATGGTTTCCGCTGGGCGCTGCTTGGCATAGAGTTAGACCCTTCGGCATCTGTTACCATGGCGATTTCGGTCGGCGTGGCGATTGTGGTGCTGGTCTCCGGCTTGTTCTATTTCCGTCGCATGGAACGTACATTTGCGGATATGGTTTAAGGACGGGAGTATGAAACCCGATGATCTAAACGCCGTGATAGATAGCGGTCATCAATTCTTTATAAAACTACAAGCTTTCCGAAAGAGAAATCGTAAATGACTCCCCCGTCCCACGTCCTCGGTCCTCCGTCGCCGGATGGCCTTGCTATCCGAGTAGAAAACCTCGGCAAACAATACCGCATCGGCATCGCGCCGGAAAAATATCGTACGCTGCGCGAGAGTATTGTCAATGTCGCAACCTGGCCGATTCAACGCATCCGCCGCGGGCTGGCTCCTACGGGCGCGGAGCAATCTGATACGATTTGGGCGTTGCGTGATGTTTCCTTCACTGTAGAACAAGGCTCCGTGTTGGGCGTGATTGGTCGCAACGGAGCCGGAAAAAGTACCCTACTCAAAGTGCTTTCGCGCGTCACCGAACCGACTGTTGGTGAAGTTGAGATTCGCGGTCGAGTGGGTTCTCTACTCGAAGTCGGGACTGGCTTCCACCCCGAACTAACCGGGCGCGAGAATATCTATCTCAATGGCGCCATTTTGGGTATGAAGCGTAACGAAATCGATGGCAAATACGACGAGATCGTGGATTTCTCGGGTGTGGAGCAATTTATTGATACGCCGGTCAAACGCTATTCCAGCGGTATGTATTTGCGGTTGGCCTTCGCCGTGGCGGCCCATTTGGAGCCGGAGATTCTCGTTGTGGATGAAGTTTTGGCTGTGGGTGATGCTGAATTCCAGCGCAAGTGCATCGGCAAGATGAGTGATGTGGCTCAGGAAGGCCGCACGGTGCTTTTTGTCAGCCATGATATGTCGGCCATTTTACGCCTGACCGAGGAAGCGATTGTGTTAGAAGGCGGCAAGATCGTATATCGCGCCCCAACCGTCGAAGCCGTAGATTACTATATGACATCTGGTTTTTCCGAAGCCGGAGAGCGCAAATGGGAAGTCGATGAGATTCCTGACGCCGCCGCGCCATTTACCCCCATTGCGCTACGCGTGCGGGATGCACGCCAAAACAACGTGGATGTCGTCCGCTCCACCGAGGCAATCCACCTCGAGGTCGAGTACGAACTCGCCGAACCCATCCAGGGGCTGCGCGTTGGCCTGTATCTGATGAGCGCCCGCGGCGAGTACGTCTTTACATCCTTCGACACCGACGAGCCAGAACAATACAATCAATTTGGTATCCGCCCGGCGGGGCATTATTGCAGCATTTGCACCATTCCCCCGGATTTGCTCAACGAAGGTCGCTATACTGTGGGTTTGAACGCCAGTTCTTTCCGTGTGAAACGTTATTTCATGGATGAACGTGCCCTGACTTTCAACGTAGATGGCATGGGCGCACCCGGAAAGCAGTGGTCGGAGCGGCGCGTGGGTTTGATCCGCCCGCGTTTGCAATGGCGCATCGAAGAAAAAAATCGTAAATGATGATGAAACCACGAAGCCAGGAATTTTCTCCTGGTTTCCTGGCTTCCTTATGGAAATTTGAATGATTGCAAAAGAAACCGCAAAAAAAATTCTGGGCGAACTGCCTCTGACCGCCGAACTCTACTGGCTGCTGCGCCAGAATAGCGAGCCGCCAGTGGGGGGCTATCACCTGGATAACCTCGAAAAGTATATACCGCAATGGTTGGAACAGGCTCAGGCGGCGAAAACTGACGCGCAACAGCCCAAACGCGTGCTGGTATTTGGCGTGCTGCGCTATTGGCTGGAACACACCCTTATCACCAGTTTGGCGCTGGCCGCGTTGGGGCACGATGTGACCCTCACCTACCTGCCCTATGCCCACTGGAAAAAGCATATCAACCGCTTCGATTTGCGTCGCCAAGATATGTACGTCAAGAGTGTTGTCGAGCAAGTCAAGCCCTTTATCCAGATCGAATCCTTGCTCGATGCGCCCCAGGCGCGGGTACTCCCCGCTGAACTGGCTGCGCAGATGCCCGCGGCGGCTTTCCGTGATACGCAATACAGCCTGCTGCGTGAAGATATTGACCCCGAGAGCGACCTGTATTATCTGCGTCAGGCGCGCAATGAAGTTCACGCCCGCCGGATGCTGGCCTATATGCAAAAACAGCGTCCCGATGTTGTCGTCGTGCCCAATGGCAGTATTCTGGAGTTTGGCATCACCTACCGTGTGGCGCGTTATCTGGGCATCCCGGTTAACACCTACGAATTCGGTGAGCAAGACAGCCGCATGTGGATGGCGCAAAATGATGATGTTATGCGGCAGGATACTTCGGCTTTGTGGGAAGCGCGCGGCAAAACGCCATTGACCGCGATCGAAAAGGAACGCATCGAAAAGTTATTTGCTTCCCGGCAGGGAGCGAATTTGTGGCAGAATTTCGCCCGCCAATGGCAGGATGCGCCCAAAGTAGGTGGGAGCGCGGTGCGGCGCGACCTCGGGCTGGATTCTCGTCCCCTGGTGTTGATTCCTGCCAATGTGCTGGGTGACAGCTTAACATTGGGCCGCCATCTCTTTAGCGAATCGATGACCGAATGGATGACGCGCACAATTAAATTCTTTGGTCAGCACCCCGAAGCGCAACTGGTCATCCGCGTGCATCCGGGCGAGCGCGTCGGCTGGGGGCTTTCAGTCTACGATATATTGCTGGAACGCTTCAAAGAATTTCCCGAAAATGTGCGCGTTCTGCCTGCCGATTCGACTGTCAATACCTACGATCTGGTAGACGCCGCCGATTTTGGCCTGGTGTTCACCACCACTACTGGTATGGAGATGGCCTTAATTGGCAAGCCGGTCATCGTATCCGGCCAGACGCACTACCGCGGCAAAGGCTTTACTCTGGATGCCGAATCTTGGGATGGATTTTTCGAACTCTTGGAAAATGTGCTGCAAAACCCGAAGGACTATTATTTATCCGAAGAACAAGTGGAATTAGCCTGGTGTTACGCTTACCGCTTTTTCTTCGAGTATCCACAACCTTACCCCTGGCGTGTGCCCAATATCTGGAAAAGTGTCGAAGACTGGAGC
Organism: Chloroflexota bacterium; assembly: GCA_018648225.1. NCBI lineage: Bacteria > Bacillati > Chloroflexota > Chloroflexota bacterium. The sequence goes on along the minus strand of JABGRQ010000199.1, from coordinate 29,738 downwards.
ATTGAGCGCGTCTTCAGCCCGGAAGGGATGGCGCGTTTTGGCAATACCTTCCGCTATCTGGTCGGTGATCCCATTGACTGGTCTTTGTCTGCGGCAGGAGACGAGTAGCCGTGATTGAAAGCCTGCGCGACCGCCCCATCTTTTTATGTGGTCATCCGCGTTCTGGCACCAGCTTGCTGCGCTCCTTGTTTGACGGGCATCCTCAGGTCGTTGTATATCCGTTTGAGAGTTTCTTTTTCCGCGGATTTTTACCTCAGGCCGCCAAACTGAATGCCGATAAGCGCATTGAATTTGCTGCCAGATATTTACTCCAGTTCTTTAAACTGCGCCCAGAGATGGCTGCCGAATTCGAGCAATTCCCTGCCGAGGCACGCAAAATTCAAGCCTTCGCCCAAATCTGTCTGGCGGTTCAGCAGCATGTTCAGGATTATGGCTATCGTCACGACGGCGATTTATTGGCTGCGGTGATTCTGGCGTTTGGACAGGTATACCAGTTGATCGGCCCCGAAACGTGCTACTGGCTGGAAAAATCGATTTTCAATGAATTCTTCGCCGAGCAGATTTTCAATTGGTGGCCGGAAGCGCGCTGCATCCATGTGATGCGCGATCCGCGCGATGTTTTTGTTTCCTATCACCCTCGGCGTAAAAAAGTGCTGCCGCGCAAATTTGCCCTGCGTTGGCAAAAAAGCGCCGAACAGGGATGGGCGAATCAGCGCAAATATGGCCACGGTCGGTATTTGATCTTCAAATACGAGCACCTGGTACAGAATCCGGAAAATGCCCTGACAGAATTGACGAGTTTCCTGGAAATTGAGTACGCGGATACTTTAAAAACCCCTTCGGAGTTGGGCATGCCCTGGGAAGGCAATTCGACCTTTACCGATTCGTTGGCAGGTATCAGCACTCAGCCGGTTGCACGCTGGAAAGACGAACTCACCCTACTAGAAACACAGACCATCGAGCAAATTACTGGAAGAACCATGCAGCGTTCGGACTACTTAACTGAAACAAAGCCATCACTGGCCTCAAGTTTGCATATTTTTCGCGGGTGGCTGAGTTATTATCGCCACGTATTATCAAATATTGACCCTACGGATATTTCCGGGATTGATTTATAGGACAGGCATGAGTACGGAAGCAGACATAAAACAAGAAGTTCGCGAATTCTACGATCAGGTGGGGTGGCAGGAAGTCGGCGAGGGTGTGTATCAAAATGCGCGCTACGAAGACTTGCGCCCGGTCTCGCGTGATTATATTCATCGCTGTCATTTACGCGTCAATCGGCATCTCAAACCGACAGGGCATTTTTTGCTCGATGCTGGTTCTGGCCCGATCCAGTACCCGGAATATTTGACCTACTCACAGGGCTATGATTTTCGTGTCTGTGCCGATATTTCGCACGTCGCCCTGAAAGATGCTCGCAAGCGCGCTGGCGAAGGCCATGCCCTGTGCGTGGTTGCTGATGTGGCTCATTTACCCTTTGCCAACGATGTGTTCGATGGACTGGTCTCGCTGCACACGCTGCATCACCTGCCGCAGGATGAGCACATCCCTGCTTATCAGGAGTTGTACCGTGTCCTGAAGGTTGATTCGACAGGGGTGGTGGTCAATGGCTGGGGGGATGCGCGCATCCCGCGGTTATTAGTCAAACCCATGCGCTGGATGAATCGCATTATTGGCATTCTACGGCGCATCTTTGGCATTCAGGCACCGCTACACCCGGCGAAACCCTCCCCAACTCCGGAGAGTGAACAGCGCAAAAGCACCTTCGTACGCAAATACGATGCTGAGTGGCTCAAAGACCAGCTTACTCCAATCCTGGCGTTTGACATCTTCGTCTGGCGCGCCGTCAGTGTAAAACACTTGCGTACTTTTGTACATTCCGGTTTTGGTGGGCGCATATTACTGCGCCTGTTATTCTGGCTCGAAGCGCGCGCCCCGCGTTACTTTGGCGAAAACGGGCAGTATCCGTTGGTCGTGATTCGGAAAGATTGAAAGAACATCTACCACGAAGACACGAAGAAAAAAAGCTTTGTGTCTTTGTGGTGAGAAAAAAATAATACTTGTGGAGTTGATATGAACTGGAAAGAACAAGTTGTCCTCGTTACCGGTGGCACCGGCTCATTTGGTAAAAAATTCATTCGCATCTTGATGGATGAATATCAGCCCAAAAAGATAATTGTTTACAGCCGTGATGAACTCAAACAACACGAAATGCGCACCGCTGGCTACGATCACCCCAATTTGCGCTATTTCATTGGCGATGTGCGCGATTTGGAACGTATGAAGCGCGCCATGCAAGGGGTGGATATTGTGGTTCATGCCGCCGCCCTCAAGCAGGTTCCAGCGTGTGAATACAACCCGATGGAAGCCATCAAAACCAATATTCTTGGCAGCAGCAACGTGGTTAATGCCGCCCTCGACAGCGGAGTCAAAAAAGTACTCGCGCTGAGTACCGACAAAGCGGTCAGCCCGGTGAATCTCTATGGGGCTACGAAATTGGCTGCCGAAAAACTGGTTGTACAAAGCAACGCCTACGCCGGAAAATATGCCACCCGCCTGAGTTGTGTGCGTTATGGTAATGTGGTGGGCAGCCGGGGCAGTGTTGTACCAGTTTTTCTGCGCCAGCGCGACAGCGGCACACTGAGCGTTACCGATGACCGCATGACTCGTTTCTGGCTTTCGCTAGAACAAGGTGTACGCTTTGTCATCAAGAATATTGAACACATGCAGGGCGGGGAAGTCTTCGTCCCCAAAATTCCCAGCATGAAAGTTGTTGATTTAGCAAAAGCCATTGCTCCCAATGCTGAACTCGATATAGTCGGAATCCGCCCCGGGGAAAAATTGCATGAGATGATGATTTCGCGTGACGAATCACGCTCGACGATTGAACTCGACGATATGTATGTAGTTCTTCCGGTGGAAGCGTTCTGGTTCGGTGGTGAGTGGCAAGAAAAAGGGGACCCCGTTCTCGATGGTTTCCGCTATTCCAGTGATAAAAACACTGAATGGTTGGAACTGGACGAAATTAAAAAGATTATTGCTCCATTTGAGGAGGAATTTGCTCAAGGAAAATTAACATGACCCTCAAGTTTGAATAGCCTCGACGATTCAATCGTGGCCCGTTAGCAATGCATATGGGCAAGTGTTTATGAAAATTTTAGTGACCGGGGTAAGCGGCTTGCTGGGTATCAATATTGCTTTAGAAGCTGCTCAAAATCATGACGTGGTTGGCATTGTCAACCGTCACCCCTTGAAAACACAGGCTTTCTCGGTTCAACAGGTAGACCTGCGTACCCCCGGCACAGTAGAACGCCTTTTCGATAACGTACAACCCGATTGGGTAATCCATTGTGCCGCCCTGGCAAATTTAGAAGCTTGTGAGAAAGACCCCGAACTGGCCGGGGAATTGAATATTGATCTTCCCCGGAAACTGGCTCGCTATGTCGCCAGGGGCGGAGCGCGCCTGTTGCATGTTTCTACGGATGCGGTCTTTGATGGCGTGACGGGGAACTACACTGAAGAAGATGCGCCGAATCCCCTGAGCGTTTATGCTCAAACCAAGCTGGCCGGGGAGCGCGCCGTGCAGGAAGCCAACCCCGATGCGATCATTGTCAGAGTCAACTTGTTTGGCTGGAGCCTGCTCGGTCAACGTAGTCTGGCAGAGTTCTTTTTCTATAATCTCCAGGCCGGGGCGTCAGTTAAAGGCTTTACGGATGTATATTTTTGTCCATTATATGCCAATGATATGGCGCATATCTTCTTGCAGATGCTTTCCAAGGGGTTGAGCGGGTTGTACCATGTTTTCAGCAGCGATCATATGAGCAAGTACACTTTCGGGGTAGAAATCGCTCAAAAATTTGCACTCAACCCCGAGCTGATCGCGCCCATCGCTGTTTCTGCCGCGGGTCTGCGGGCTACGCGTTCCCCCAATTTGACGATGAGCGTGGATAAACTTATCCACGATTTAGGCACAATACCCCCCACAATATCCACAGGGTTGGAGCGGTTTCATCAACATTATCAACAGAGTTATCCACAGATGTTGCGAGAAATGACTCGGAGAAATTGATATGAACTGGCAAACCCTTCTAGTTTTTGTATTGTTGTTCATCTCGGCGGTTGCGGCATTGGTGATGACATTTTTTGCATGGCAACGCCGGGAGCTACCAGGTGCGCGCGCTTTCGCAATGGTGACGGCATCTTTGGCTACCTGGTCGCTTTTCTATGCCCTGGAAGTTTGGGCGCAAGATATTACCACAATTATTCTGTGGTCGAAATTCCAGTATGTGGGGATCGCGTATATCCCGGTGGGATGGTTTCTCTTTGCGATGGGTTTCTCCGGACGCGAGCAGTGGTGGAAACCCGTGTGGATTGCCATTTTAAGTGTTATTCCGGTACTCACCGTTATTTCTGCGTTCACGAATGAGTGGCACGGTTGGCACTGGTCTGCGTTGACGCTCAACACGGATGGCCCTTTTGTGATGCTGGATGCAACTTATGGGGTTGGGTGGTGGATATATTTCGTGTACGCCTATGTGCTGCTCTTTGTTGGCTCTGTGGCGTTGATCATTGCCCTGTGGAATTTTCCGGCGGCTTATCGCTGGCAATTGGTTTTGTTGATCCTCAGCCCGATTCTCCCCTGGGTGGGGAACGCGCTTTATATTGCTCGAATCAGCCCGGTTCCACAGCTTGATTTAGGGCCGTTTGCTTTCACCGGCAGCGCCATCATCCTGGGGTGGGGGATCTTCCGGTTCCGGTTGTTTGATATGGTGCCGGTGGCGCGTTCGTTGGTTGTGGATAATATGAGCATAGCCATGTTTGTCCTCGATCAGCATGATCGTGTGGTGGATGCGAACCCGGCTGCTTTAGTGATGATCAATAGTGAAGGTAGCAGTATCAACGGTTTGACAGCCGATCAGGTGTTTGGCCGGTGGCCTGAAATCCTGGCGCAATTTGCGGGCGTTTTTGAAATTACCGAAGAGATTTCTGTCCCTGTGGGTGATGCTCGGCAATATCTCAAAGTGCAAATTTCGCCAATTCATACGCAGACGGGCAAAATTACCGGACGCCTGGTGATGTTGAGCGATATTACCCGTGACAAGCTGGCTGAAGAAGCGTTGGCGATGGCTCAGGTACGCACAGAGTTTCTGGCTAAAGTTGGGCACGAGTTGCGCACCCCGATTGGGGGCATTTTAGGGCTGGTGGAAATGATGGAGTATGGGGTCTATGGCTCGGTAACTGAGCAACAGGGCGAGGTTTTACGGCGCATTATTGGCCGAACGAATTATCTGACCAGCCTTGTTAATGATCTATTGGATTTGACGCGTTTGGAAAGTGGTCAATTTAGTTTGGCGATGAATGCTTATCAGGTAGCTGACTTGATAAAACAGATACAGGAAAATTTTGCGGCTGCCTTTCAAGAGAAAAGTTTGGTGTTTTCCATAGAGATAGCGCCTGATATTCCTCCCATGCTGTGTGGTGATGCGACTAGGCTATATCAAATTTTGGCGAATCTGGTTGATAATGCCATTAAATTCACCGATCAGGGCAGTGTAAAAGTTCGTGCTTTTTGTCCGGATGATACGCATTGGGCAATGGAAGTTGCTGATACCGGCATTGGCATTCCTGAGCCGGTGCAAGTACACTTGTTTGATGCATTTCGGCAAGCGAATTATTCGATTACCAGAGAGCAAGATGGCGTTGGGCTGGGATTGGCCATCGTTAAACAACTTGTGACCTTGATGGGTGGTGAAGTGCGTTTAGTTAGCAAAGAGGGAGAGGGCGCTGTGTTTACGGTGCTGTTACCCCTTGAAATCCCAACATCTGAGCGTATGGAGGAAGCATCATGACCAAGCCCCTGGCATTTATTGTTGAAGATGATCTGACCATCGTAACGGTCTTTGAAGAGGCTTTGAAAGCTGCGGATTACGAAACCGAAATTTTTTCCAATGGGCAAGCTGTTTTGGATCGTCTGGAAGAAACGATTCCAGCCATTATGATCCTGGATATTCATTTGCCAAAAGTATCTGGTAAGGATATTTTGTTGTATATTCGCTCTAATGAACGTTTGGAAGATATGCGTGTGATCATTGTCAGTGCCGATGCGGCTTTGGCCGAATCGCTGCGCGGTGAAGCGGATCTTGTATTGACCAAGCCCATTAGTTTCCACCAGTTGCGTGAACTTTCGGCTCGCCTGCGCCCGTAACCGAGATAAAGGAGACATCTTATGATAATCCCCGCTCCCGAAATCACCATCGCCGGTCAAAAAATTGGCCTGAATCACCCCACCTATTTCATTGCCGATATTGCTGCCAATCACGACGGCGACCTGGAACGCGCCAAAATGCTCATCCGTCTGGCGAAAGAAGCCGGAGCCGACGCGGCTAAATTCCAGAACTTTCGTGCTTCCAAGATTGTCTCCGATTATGGTTTCAAATCACTGGGCGGGCAGCTATCGCATCAGGCATCCTGGAAGAAGAGCGTATTTGAAGTTTATGCCGATGCTGCCGTCCCCTTCGACTGGACGCCGATCCTCAAAAAAGAATGCGACAAAGTCGGCATTCACTACTTCTCATCGCCTTACGACTACGAAGCCATAGACATGCTCGATGCTTACGTCCCGGCTTTCAAAGCCGGTTCGGGCCTCATGTCCTGGCCCGATGCGCTGGTGCGCATGGCGAAATTCGACAAACCCATATTGATTGCATCGGGTGCGGCTGATATTGGCGACGTGGTGCGGGCGGTGCGCGCTGTGCGGCCTCACAACAATGAGATCGTGCTTTTCCAGTGCAATACCAACTACACCGCCGCCGACTCGAACTACGATCACCTCAACCTCAATGTACTAAAAACTTACGCCGCCATGTTCCCCGATCTTGTGCTGGGGCTCTCCGACCACACCCACAGTTCAGCACCGGTGGTTGGCGCAGTAACGATGGGAGCGCGCCTGATTGAGCGTCACTTCACCGATAGCAATGACCGTGAAGGCCCCGACCACAAATTCGCCATGAACCCCGAAAACTGGGCCGAGATGGTGCTGCAAGTCCGCACGCTGGAGCGCGCCTTAGGCTCGTATGACAAATTCGTCACCGGCAACGAGCAGGAGACCTATTGGCTGCAACGCCGCTGCCTGCGCGCCGCCTGTGAAATTAAAGCTGGAGAAATCATAACTGCCGATATGCTCGAGCCGCTGCGCCCAAATGTTGAAGGCGCGGTTCAGCCCTGGGAACTTGAGCAGCTCGTTGGCAAAAAAGCTCTCATCGATATGCCCTATGGCATGGATTTGCGCTGGGAGAATATCAGTTCATAAGTTATAGGTTGAAAGTTGAAGGTTGTTTGTAGCCTTCAACTTTCAACATTCAACCCAACATGAAAATCCTATACTTTTCGAGAGAGTATACGACTCACGACCATCGCTTTTTATCGAAGCTGGCACAGACTGAGCATCAGATTGGCTATCTGCGTTTGGAAAGTCGGGGACATGCCCTCGATGATCGGCCTTTGCCCCCGGAAATTGAACAACTCCACTGGGCGGGTGGCCAATCCAAAGCGGAACTGCGGGATGCGCTCCGGCTGGTTCGCAGTTTAAAGAGGGTGATTCGCACTTTCAAGCCTGATATTGTTCAAGCCGGCCCCATCCAGACGGCAGCTTTGCTCACCGCCCTGACTGGCTTTCGCCGGCTTGTGAGTATGTCGTGGGGCTACGATCTGCTCATGGATGCAGACCGCAATCGTTGGTGGCGGTGGGCAACCGAATACACCCTCAAGCGCAGTGCGGCTTTTTTAGGTGATTGCGATACGATTCGCAATCTGGCTGTCCAACATGGCATGAATCCGGAGCGGATTGTGACCTTTCCGTGGGGGGCAAATATCCAGAAATATGCTCCCGGCGATGATGGCGGCTTGCGGAAGCGTCTGGGTTGGGGTGCTGATACCTTTGTTCTTCTCTCCACCCGCGGGTGGTCGCCCATTTATGGTGTCGAAGATTTGGCGCAGGCCTTCGTCCAGGCGGCCCGCCAGCGCCCGGAGTTACGCCTGCTGATGCTCGGCAATGGCCCGCTGGCCCCAACCATCCGGCGCATCTTCATGAATGCCGATCTGCTCGACCGGGTGCATTTTCCGGGGCAGGTCAAGCAGGCCGATTTGCCCAACTATTACCGCGCCGCCGATTTATATATTAGTACATCTCACAGCGACGGAACATCGATTTCGCTGCTCGAAGCGCTGGCTTGTGGCACACCCGTGCTGCTGACTGACATTCCCGGCAATCAGGAGTGGGTGAAGCGGGGGAGCGAAGCGGGGGAGGGTGAGGGTCGCAGCGGTTGGCTCTTCAAAGATGGCGATATGGCCTCTCTGCGGGATGGCATTCTTCATGCCCTTGACCTTCGGGAGCAGTTACCTGCTATGAGTGTAGCCGCCCGCCATTTAGCAGAGTCACGCGCCGACTGGGAGAAGAATTTCCCCAAACTTTTCGAAGTCTACCGTCTGGCCCTATCCGCATGATTGTTCTCTCACATCATCAAGCCAGACCCTTGCTTCAGGTTCGGGATCGCCAATCCACAATCGAAATATCACTCGATTTAGGCATTTCTAGGCTCACAGTTGATTTGACAGAAATCGGTGCGCGTTTCTCAGACGATAACGTATTGGCCTGGGATGTGCTTGCCGAAATTGCCGCCGATGAGAATAGCTGCTTTTGGGTCGAAGATGGTCAAGCCCAGGCTATTCAGGTTTTTTCAGAGACTTTTCAACGCGCCTACACGCTTTACCCCACCGAGTCGGCTCCGACGATGCTGGTTTCTGGTATCCCGATGCACCGTATCAAGGATACCAACCCCTGGCGGGATACGCGCAGCAAGATCAAAGCGTTGGGGCGAGTGGGTGGATGCCTGTTGGATACCACTACCGGGTTGGGCTACACGGCGATTTTAGCCGCCGAGAAAGCCACACATATCACCACCGTGGAGCTTGACCCCGCGGCGCAGAAAATTGCCCGCCAAAACCCCTGGTCGCAAGGGCTGTTCGACAACCCCAAGATTGAGCAGCTCATTGGCGACAGCAACGATCTGATTGAGACCTTTCCCGCCGAGAGATTTAACGCCATCATCCACGACCCGCCCATGTTTAGTCTGGCTGGGGAACTATATTCGCTGGAATTCTATCGTCAGGCCCATCGTGTGCTGAAATCCAACGGACGCATGTTTCACTATATTGGCAGCCCGGAGAGCAAATCCGGCGCACGCGTGACCAGTGGTGTTGTTCGGCGTTTGAAGCAAGCCGGTTTTAGCGCTGTGCTGCCACGGCCACAGGCTTTTGGGGTGTTGTCGCTAAAATAAAAATTTATGGACTTTTATCACGAATTTTTCTACCGTGCATTTGGCAAATAGCCACAGATAAATCGGATGAAGCGATAAAAAATCTGTGTTCATCAAATTCGTGTCATTGGTGTTATTCGTATTCATTCGTGATAAATTTGGAGTTGAAGATGCTTACCAAAGATAATTTGATTGTAGAATTTCAAGCCATCGGGGTAAAAGCAGGTGACACGCTGCTCACCCACTCATCTTACAAATCCTTCGGCGGCGTAGAGGGCGGCCCGCAGATTGTGATTGATGCCCTGCTGCATGTGCTGGGCGAGGAAGGCACTCTGATTATGCCCACCTTCAATTTTGATTTTTGCAAAGGTCAAACCTGGGATGTCAACGAAACCCCCTCGCACATGGGCATTATTACTGAGTTAGTGCGCAAAGATCCGCGTAGCCAGCGCGTCTTTCATCCGATTTACTCATTTTCCGCCATTGGAGCGCAGGCCGACTTTCTCACTCGTGAACGTTACAAGAGCAGCTACGAGCGCAACTCGCTCTTTGGTAAGCTGCGCCAACTCGACGGCAAAATTATGGTCGTCGGCCTGAGTTACAACGATAGCATGACTTTTTTTCACCATGTTGAAGAACTCGAAGGTGTGGATTATCGTTATTTAAAAACCTTCACCGGTATAGTCACAGACGAGAACGGCGAAACCTACGAAGATTCCTTCCAAATGTTGGTACGTGATATCGATCAAGGCGTTGAGACGATGGTAGACCCGATGGGCGCCCTGGCCGAAGAAGCCGGAATTATCACCGTGGCGCAAATTGGCGCAGCCAAAGTCTCGCTGATGAACGCCAACCAAATCTACGATTTCACCGCTCGCGAAATGCGCCGCGATCCAAAATTGTTGTATGAAATTGCTAAATAAGGTTTCCCCAAGGATACTTTCTGATAATGCGCCATGAAATGAACCACCAAGGCTCGAAGACTCAAAGAAAGGAGATGTTATTTATCTCCTTCGTGCCTTTGTGTCTTTGTGGTGAAAAAATATGAAACTCAAATCCCTCCTCACACGCATCCACCCCCTACATCGCACTCTCGCCTCCGCCGAGATGGACGAAGCCCTGCGCATTGTCGGCGAAGCCATGCCCGCTGCGGCCAATTACACCGTCGAGAGTTTTGTTCCTAATACGCCAGTCTGGACGTGGCGCGTACCAGAGCGTTACCGCGTGCATGAAGCCTACCTGGCCTTCGAAGATGGTCGCCGCATTGTGGATTTTGCTGATAACCCGCTGCATATTGTCTCCTATTCGCCGCCAATCGATGCAGTACTCACCTGGGACGAGTTGGCTCCGCACCTGCATTACAACGAAGCGCGCCCCTGGGCCACGCCCTGGATTTTTAAATACTATCAGCGTGAGTGGGGCTTTTGTCTGCCCAAAGATGTCTTTGACGTTTTACCGCGGGATGCGCGTTATCAAGTGGTGATTCGCTCGGAGTTTTTGTCAGCCCCCGAAGCAGGCGGCTTTCGGGTCTCAGTGGGGGTCATCCAGCCTGAGGGCGGTTCTACACCCGATGCGGGCGAGATGCTCATCTCGTCTCACCTGTGCCACCCCATGCAGGCTAACGATGATACCGCTGGCGTCGTCACCGCTGTCGAAGTTGCTCAGCGGCTAGCCACAAACCCCCTGCCGTCCGGTTCGATGGATGTGCGTTTTTGGTTTGGTCCCGAAACCATCGGTACGATTGTCTATCTGGCGCATCATGAAGATTTGATCCCCCAATTAAAGGGTGGAATTTTTATCGAAATGACTGGAAACGACAGCCCGATTGCCTGGCATCACACCCGCCAGTATAATCACCTGCTTGACCGCATCACGGCTCACGTTTTAGAGAATGCTGAACACGTCGAGCGCAATTTTGCCGATTTTCCGCCCAATGATGAACGCGTCATTAACGGGCCGGGCGTCAATGTGCCGTGTATTTCCATCAATCGCTGGCCCTACGATGAATACCACACCACGGACGATAACCCTGACATCATTGAAGAAGAAATGCTACAAGACGCGGCGGATGTTGTTGAAAAAATTGTGCGTATCTACGCCAGTAACTATATTCCCAAACGCACTTTTAAAGGGCCTGTGTTTCTCTCCGGGCATGGTCTGTGGGTAGACTGGCAAGAAAATTTTGCCCTCAACCGTGCCATCGAAAAAATTATGATGAGTTTTGAAGGCCAGCACAGTATCTTCGATATCGCCCAGGAAGTTGGCCTGGACTATTGGGTCGTGCGCGAGTATGTTGAGAAGTTCCGGGCGAAGGGCTTCGTTGAACATCTGCCAATTCCTGGTGAGACACAAGTCGCATGAAGATTGTCGCCATTATTCAAGCCCGCATGAGTTCATCCCGCCTGCCGGGCAAAGTGCTGTTACCCATCGCAGAGCGTCCCATGCTGGCCTGGGTTGTCGAGCGCACCCGCCTGGCGCAGACTGTTGAAGAAGTAGTGGTTGCCACAACCACCGACCCCAGCGATGATGCTGTTGTCGAATTTTGCCAGGCTCAAGGCTATAATTGTTCGCGCGGTAGCGTGCATGATGTATTAGATCGCTATTATCAGGCCGCCAAAGCCGCACGAGCCGATGTAATTGTGCGCATCACCGCCGATTGCCCCTTGATTGACCCCGTTCTGGTGGATGATGCTGTCAACACGCTGATTGGTGGCAGAACCCGCACGCCACGCTTCGACTTCGTTGCCAATCGCTTGCCCCCGCCCTGGGGACGTACGTATCCCATTGGCCTGGATACAGAAGTTTTCACTTTTAGCGCCCTGGAAAAAGCCTGGAAGCGCGCCATCGCAAAACACCAGCGCGAGCATGTGACCCCATTTTTTTACGAAGAAACTCCGGTAGCGTATCTGCGTCCACAAATAACAGATGCCCTTTTCTCTAGCGGGATGACCCCTGACGGGATGCAAATTGCCTTGCTGCACTACCATCCGGATTTCGGGCATCAGCGCTGGACGGTAGACACCCCTGAAGATTTGGAACTCATCCGCCAGATAGCCGCGCGTTTCCCCGATGATCGCTTCTCCTGGAAAGATGTGCTGGCCCTCATCGAGCGCGAACCCAATTTGGCACGCATCAACGCCGCCGTGCAGCACAAGACTCACTTAGACATTGACGAGCGAAATTAGTGATGATGCCCTACCTCACCATCTTTACTTCCCCTAAACCCTTCACCGACAGGCATATCAATATTATCCAACGCAATGCCATTCAATCGTGGATTCAACTTGGCGCGAATGTGGAGGTGCTGCTAATTGGTGAAGAAAATGGTCTGGCCGAAGTTGCCGCTGAGTATGGCGTCAAACATCTGCCAGATGTGGCCCGCAACGAGTTTGGTACGCCGCTGGTGAGTTCGATTTTTGCATTGGCGCGCCAATATAGCGAATCGCCACTGCTGGCTTATGTCAATGCCGATATATTGTTGTTGCCCGATTTCATCGAGACTGCGCGCCTGGTGGCTGCTCAGGTGCAGAAATTCCTCATCGTCGGGCGGCGCTGGGACCTGGACATCCGCCAGGGGTTGCCCTTCACACCGGGATGGGAATCAGCCCTGAGTGAGATCGTCCGCTCTCAGGGGGAACTGCACGCCCCCGCGGGCAGCGATTATTTCATCTTTCCGCGTTCTATTTTCCAAAATATCCCCGATTTTGCGATTGGCCGCGCCGGTTGGGATAACTGGATGATCTACCAGGGGCTTAAGCAAAAATGGCCTGTGGTGGACGCATCCGGAAGCCTGATGGCGATTCATCAAAATCATGATTATAGCCACCTGCCTGATGGACAAATGCACTACGATCTCGAAGAGACGCACATCAATGCCGCGCTAGGGGGTGGAATGCAAAATATGTATATGACTTTGGATGCCAGCCATGAATTGCTTTCCGGACAGGTGCAGCCGGCGCGGCACCAGCCCGAACGACTGGTGCGTCGCCTGGAACGACTGGTCTATTCGCCCAGCCAGCGCGGTTTGCGTTGGCTTATTACCAAACGCCTGCGCCTGCTGCGCCGCAAGCTGGTGGGGCAGTAAATAATCCTTAAAGGTTACAGGCATATATAAAGTGCCTGTAACCTGGTTTGAAAACCTATGCCTGAAAACATAACGAATTGCCCGCTTTGTGAGCACGAGAAAAGCCAACTTTTTGACCAACGCCAGTTTAGAGAACAGGTGGTGGAAAACCGCCTTTGTGCCAATTGCGGGCTGGTATTCCAGTCACCGCGTATGACCGCGGCCGAGTTGGATACGTTTTACGCTCGCGAATATCGTCAGGTTTACCAGGGCGCTGAAGGCCCTACGCAGAAAGACCTGGTCGTACAAAATGGCCGCGCCGACTGGCTACTGGCCTTCCTCGTCGCGCAAAAGATTGCCCCACGGCGTTACCTCGATATTGGTGCATCCTCTGGAATTTTGTTAGGGCGTTTTGCAGAAGCCTTCAACTGCGTCGCCGCGGGGATTGAGCCGGGCGAAGCTTATCGTGCCTACGCCCATAAAAACGGCCTGACGGTATTCGCCGATCTCTCTGATATGAGGGATGCAGATGAAAAGCCTTTCGACCTGATTAGCATGGCGCACGTATTGGAACATATCCCCGACCCGGTAGCGTATCTTGCAAAACTGCGCAGAGACGTGCTGATTCCCTCGGGGGTGATCTTGATTGAAGTGCCCAATCTCTACGCCCATGAGAGCTTCGAAATTGCCCACATGACCAGCTTCAGCGCCCACACCCTGCGACAGATTCTGACTCAAGCCGGGTACGAAGTTATTGCGCTGAAAAAACACGGCCAGCCGCGCTCGAGGCTGCTGCCGCTTTATCTTACCGTAGTCGCTTCCCCTCTCGCCTCGGGAGAGCACCCTTCGGGTATGCTGTCGCGAGGGCCAGGGGTGAGGGGCGAGCGCAATGTTGGTTTCAAACGCCGTGTTGGGATGCTCTGGCGGCGAGTGTTGACGAAATTGCTTCCCAAACAAACCTGGATTCCGGTAAAGTGAACCACTGATGAACGCAGATGCACGCGGATGTTTTTTATCTGCGTTTATCGGCGTGCATCTGCGGTTGCGAATAGAAAATGCGCCTCGGACAAAACCCTGCCAAATCAGTCGATAGCGTTGCCCAGCCCCGGGCTGTGACTGTTGCCATCGTCACCTACATCCCCTTTTTGAGCGGATACTATGCCCAAAGCCTGGACGTTCTCAAAAAGAGCCTGTCCAGCCTGCGCGAGAGTACGCCAGAGCCGTTTGATTTGCTCATCTTCGACAACGGCAGCGGTTCAGAGACGCGCGCTTTTCTACAAGCCGAATATGATGCCGGGAATATTCAATATCTGATATTCTCTGGGAAAAATATTGGCAAAGGGGGCGCGTGGAACTTCGTCTTCAACGCCGCGCCCGGCGAAGTTATCGCCTATGCCGATAGCGATATTCTTTATCATCCCGGCTGGCTGGAGCAGTCGCTGGCGATATTACAGACCTTTCCCAGCGTGGGCATGGTCACGGCGCGACCGTTGCGTAGCAAAGAACATTATTTTTCGGCTACCCTCGATTGGGCGCGTCAAACCTCGGATGCAGAACTGGAACAGGGACAATTCACGAGTTGGGAGATTTTCAACCAGCACTCGTTGAGTTGCGGCATCGAGGAGGCACAGTCGATCGAGTGGTTCAGCGAAAGCTGCGACTGGAAGTTGAGCTACTGCGGTGTGCAAGCCTATGCGGGCGCGGCGCATTTTCAATTTGTAGCGCACAAACGAGTGCTGCAAGAATTTCTGCCCTTTGAGATGGACAGGCCGATGGGGCAGGTGCGCACCCTCGATGAACAACTTAACGCAGCGGGATATCTACGTCTGATGACGGCCGATCCGCTGGTGGCGCACATGGGCAATACCCTGCCCGGCGAGTATATATCCCAACCCTATCGCCCGCGCCGACGGCTTGTCAATCAGCCCTGGGTCAAGAAGCCGCTCATGTGGCTGTATCATCAAATCTTTAGCCTATATTTTGATCGTTGAACCCGAAAAATTGGTTCAATTCTCTCCCGCCGGTATGAATACATCCCAACTTATATTCAGATTGAACCAATTTACCCTTTTAAATTATGCGCATTGGCAGTAACCCGGTTCGTAACCGTTACCCCGTCTATCATCCCAAACGGATAGGTATTGTTTCCATCACCTTTATGCCGGTGCTGGAAGGTTTTTTTCGCGAGTCGCTGGATGTTTTCGCTATCCACTTGCAGAGCTTGCACCAAACGATTGGCGATCAGGCCGATGTGATGGTTTTTGATAACGGTAGTTGCGAAGAAGTGACCCAATTTCTGACCCAGCAATATCAGGATGGTATGATTGATTGGCTGATGCTTTCGCGTCATAATCTGGGTAAAACCGGGGTACTGAACTGGATTTTTTCATCTATGCCCAACGAATTCATCGTTTCAACGGATAGCGATGTACTGTTTCGGCCCGGATGGGTTGAACGCAGTTTGGAAATTTTTGATACTTTCGAGCAAGTTGGCATCGTTAGCGCGCAGCCAGGATTTTTCAACGAGACGCAGCGTATGCGTCAGATTGCTGAAAAAATGGGCCGCGCGCTTTCGGGCGTACAAATCGACGAAGTTAACCCCCTCTCTTATGCTTTTGAAGAATATTGCGATGGTGTTAATGCATCCGCTGAAATTCGCAAAAAAATGGCGCAAAACCGGTTATTGTTGCTCATTCCTTCGCAAGGTAACACGCAGGCAGTGATGGGTAGTACCTCCATGCAATTTATAATCCGGCGGGACGCGGCGCGCAAAATCATCCCACTGCCCACCACCCACACGCTCGACTCCGATGACCATATGCAAATCAATCGGCGGATGGAAGCACTGGGTTATTTGCAGCTTTCCACCACCGATGCGCTGGTTTACCACATGGGCAACAGCCTGCAAGGTCGTCATGCCGCGGAAGCGTTTGAAGTTCGCCAGCGTGCCGGTGTGTCTGTTATGCCAGCGTCCAATGCTACGCACAAAAAGCATAACCTGGTAAAGAACATGCTGGTCAAAGCCGTGAAGCGCTTCACCGCTCTGGAGCGCATCGTCCGGCGTTTGTATTCGTTGCTTTTTGATCTTCTCTACACGAAAAAATAGGTTGCAGGTATTTGGTGTTTAATAATCGGGAACCTTTGACCAGGAAATCATTGGCTGTCTGGGGGCTTAATTTGCTGCTCTCGGTAGCGGTTTGGCTGACGATCAGTGCGCTATTCTTCGGCAACGAATACGGTTACTTCGCGCCGCGCGGCCTGCTTAAAAGCGCCATCCTGTTGCCGTTTATTTTTCTTGGATTTATTATTTGGACGAAATGGGGTACCCCAACCTGTTTTAAAAATCTGCGTGTATCTGCGTTCATCTGCGGTTTGATTGCCGTCCTGCTACTCTGTCTCTTCCCGCTGCCCATTCCCGCGCTTTCGGCGCAGCACAGCCTGCAAATGACTGCATTCGGCGGCCCGGTCGAAATTCGTCAGGTGAAATATCTGGATGGTACGCCCGTCTCGCTGGATGTGTTCCAGCTTACGGATGATTGGCATCTCTCCGGGATGATGCCGGGCGGCGTGGTGTTGAGCGTGCGCCATAATGTGGACGCGGGGAAATTGTCACTGCTGTGGGATGGAGAACCGACCGAGATTGATTTATCCGCTCCCCAGAGCGTGACCACCGATATTGTGTTGGGACAAACGGACGCGGCCTCGGGTTGGATTCTGCTTGTCAAGGGATTCTATTTCCTGGCGCTGTGGGTGCTAATATTTATCTTCGCATTCATCGTTGAGACGCGTTGGCTGCATCCCGCCGCCGTCAAGGCGCTGTTGGTCATACTCTATCTTGCCATCTTCGCTGTTTTTACTTTCCAAAAACTAAGCTATACAACATTCAGCGGGGAGCGCGTTTTTCGGGATACCGCCTGGTATGTCGAAACCGCCGACGAGCCGCTCAACTCGCTCGAATTCTGGGCCGGAACGCGCCCCTTCACACTGCCGCTTTTCTACAAACTTACCGGCGTGACGCAGGCAAATTATCTGGATGCCAATGTCATCCGCGACACCGTGGATGCGCAATACTGGTTTTCAATTCTCTCTTGGGCGGCATTAGGCCTGGTCTTTTCATTGCTAATGCGTCAATCGTGGCTCCGTCCGCTGGCCTTTGGGATAATTCTGTTCTTTAGCTTGAATTTGGAGGTCAGCCTGTGGGAGAGTCTTCTACTCTCCGAGTCGCTCTCTTTTTCGATCTTCGCCTTGCTGATTGCTGCCTGGTTATGGTGGAACGCCGCTACCAAGAAACCGTTACCCCCCCAGGCAGGCGTGGCTTTTGTATTTCTGGCCGCGCTACTGACGATTTTGTATAGCTTCACGCGTGAGAGCAATCAATATTTTGCCGTTTTCGGCGCGCTCTTGTTCCCGATTGCCGGGCTTTTTGGCAAAGTGCCTCGGCAGAATCGCAAATTCTATTGGGTCTATCTCTTGCTCTTTTTCGGCGTGCTTGTACTTAAAAATGTATCCTTTGGGGCCAGTGACCTGTGGCAAATTCACATGGCCGATTTGCTGGCCCTGCGTATTTTGCCTGATGCCAAAGCAGTGGATTATTTCATCGCTGCTGGGTTGCCGATGAGCGAGAATCTCTTGAAGATGAGTGCCATGCCCGGGCACGAGTATCAACCCTACCTGTTGAATGATCCCCAAATGGCTGCCGCGATGAACTGGATCAACCAGTATGGTGTCGCCACCTATGCCAAATTCCTCATCACCCATCCATTGGATTCGATGATCGCCCCTTTACAGCAACTTCCCTCAATTTTGAGCGGCGACAATCTGGAATACCATCTGCCGCGTTTTGGCGTGCCGACCATTCCACTTTGGCTGCAAACCCTCACGGCGCGTTTTTACCCACGCGATGCCTGGGTGATGTGGGGCTTTTTTTTCCTGATGAGTGTTGGAGCGGGAGCCTATTTTTTCAGCAAAAGAAACCTTTCCCCGGCCTGGCTGGTTGTGGCGGTATTTTTGGTGAGCTTATACCCGCTGATGTTCATCGTCTGGCATGGCAACCCTATTGAAATCGAGCGTCACGCCGCCCCGGTTGGAATCCAGTTTCGCCTGGCTGGTTGGATGGCTGTCGCGCTTTTATTAGATCAATTAGCAAAAAACAACCACAGAGACACGAAGTTCACAGAGTTGAATCAGTAAAACACAAAGACGCTCTGTGCTCTCTGTGCCTTTGTGGTGAAATCAGGAGTTTTACCCCTTGCGTATCGGACAAAACCCCGCAAAATTTGTTGAAGAAAGCCCTAAACCGGCGCGTGTGACCGTTGCGACCGTGACTTATATCCCGGTGACGAGCGGTTACTTCGCCCAAAGCATCGATATTCTCAAGCTGTGTTTCAACAGCCTGTGGCAACATACGCAGATGGAATATGATTTGATGGTTTTTGACAACGCCAGTTGCCCGGAAGTGCGCCAATATCTGCTCGAAATGCAGGCCACAGGGCGCATTCAATATCTGCTGCTTTCCGAAAAAAACGTCGGCAAAGCAGGGGCCTGGAACGCTATTTTTGGCGCGGCCCCCGGCGAAATTATTGCCTACGCCGACAGCGATGTGTACTATTATCCCGGCTGGCTTTCGGCGCAGGTTAAAGTACTTGATATGTTCCCAGAGATCGGCATGGTCACCGGTATGCCCATGTGGAGTCCGCCGGAATATGCCACCAGCACTGTGGCCTGGGCCGAGAAAAATGGCGTTCAGATTGAGCAGGGAAAATTCCTCCCCTGGGAAGATTATTTTCGGCATTCGCGCAGTTTGGGGGCCAGCGAAGAAAAAGCCCGTGCCCATTTCGACTCAGTTACAGATTTGCGGCTGACGTATGAAGACCAGCGCTATTACGTTGGGGCGAGTCATTTTCAGTTTGTCGCTCCTGCGGCGGCCTTGCGCAGCGTTTTGCCAATCCCCAACAAGCGCCCGATGGGGCAAGTGCGTCTGCTGGATGTGGCGATCAACGATCAGGGCTATTTGCGCCTGTCTACGCCAGAGTGGTGGGTGCAGCATTTGGGCAATCGGCTCTCGGAGGCAGAATTCGCTCAGGGCATACCAACGACCAGCCTCGATGAACGTCAGCGCAACCGCCCGTGGATTTTGAAATGGCAGCTCGCCGAAGACATCCTGTATTGGATTTATCATCGGCTCTTTGAATTTTTACATCGATAAAAACGAAACCACAAAGGCACGAAGACACAAAGAAAGAAACTTAGAGTCTTTGTGTCTTCGTGGTAAAAAAAATATGAAATTAAGTTTGTTGGATATTGTGTTGTGCCCCGACTGCGGGGGTAGTTTCCAGCCCGATGGGGATGCGCGGTTGGTATGCGCAGCCTGCGGGCAGACGACCCCGGTGGTGGGCGGCACCCCGATGTTTACCCCTGCCCCGGAGAATATCAACCCCTCCGAGAAGCAAGAGCGTTCCCCCGAGCTGGGTACCCCCTGGCGGCAAGAGAATTGGCGTTTTCTGGCGCGGCAACTCGAAGAAATTCCCCCCGATGCGCTGATTTTGGATGTCGGCGCGGGCCGCGGCGATTTTTTCGATGGTCTGAAAGGACGCAACGCCCTGGCGCTGGATGTCTACCCTTACCCGGAGATTGACATGGTTTGCGATCTGACGCGTACCAACCCCTTCAAGTCCGGTAGCGTGGATGTGATTTTGCTGCTCAACGTGTTGGAGCATGTTTACGATTCGAAAGAATTATTTGCCGCGCTTTCGCAACTGCTCAAACCCGGCGGTAAGCTACTCGTGGCGATTCCCTTCATGGTTAAGATGCACCAGATTCCGCTCGATTTTGTGCGTTACACGCATTTTGCCCTCGAGCAAATGGCCACCGACCACGGCCTTGAAGTTTCCGTGCTGGAAGGTTTCTATGATCCCATGTTTTTTCTGGGGGAGGGCATTCGCAATATCCAATGGCCGATTTTGCGCAAAATGCGCGGCTGGCGGCAATATGTCGGGCGCGCGCTGCTGATGGGTGTGCGTATTCTTGCGCGTATTATGCAGCCGGTCATTGGCCCCGGACATGTGCGCTCGCCCCACGAAGCCATCAGCTTGGCTCCTACGGGTTATCAGATTGTATATAGAAAGAAATGAAAATTGGTTCAATCTGAATGCGCTTCGGGTGAATACAACTCGCTTCGTAAAGAATGAACCAATTTTATAGCATTATGAGCCAACCCAAACGAATTTTTATCAGCGCCGACCACGGTCTTGCCGTTGTCTATTTTCTCCAGAGTGATCTTGTTGCCACGTTGCTTGATGCGGGCATTGAGATCATACTCTTCACCGACGAAGCCCTGCAAGAATCGCTCAAAGCGCGTTTCGCTCGCCCTGGCCTGACCATTGAAGGTCTGCGGCTCGACCAGGCGCGGCACTACGAGCGTACCGTCAGCCCTTCGTTGCAGTGGTGGCTGCACTTTTTGCGCCGCGCCGGGGCTTCCAGCCGCATCAATCTCGAAGCTGTGGATGGTTTCATCAGTCAGGTCGAAGACGAAGCCCATGCCCGCCGCAAGCAGCTCTTCCCGCTCATGCAGGCTGTTGTCGCCATCATGCGCCGCAGCCGTCTTGCCCGCCGCATTGTGATGCGGGCGCAGGCGCGCTTCAATCCGGCGTTGTATGCTGACCTTTTTGAAAAATATCAACCCGCTCTGGTTGTCGCTGCCACCCCTGGCTGGCGCTACGACCGCTTTTTATTGCGAGAAGCGGCTGAGCGGGGAGTTCAAACTGCGGCTATGATTGTTGGCTGGGACAACTCCAGCAGCTACAGCCTGCCCGGCGCAAATGTAGACTGGGCTTCGTGTTGGTCTGAGCTTCAAAAAGAGGAGCTTACCCTCGGGGCGGATTGGCCTCCCGAACGCGTGAATATCGGGGGGGTTCCGGCATACGATGGCTATTTCCGCGGCGAGTGGCTGATTGACCGTGACGAATACCTTGCCATGCACAATCTTGACCCGGCGCGCAAGCTGATTTCGTATGCCAGCAGTTTTGTGACCTTTTCGCCGAACTTACCCAATGTGGCGATGTTAGCGCGTCTCGTTGCCGAGGACCAACTCTCCCAACCGGCGCAGTTGCTCATTCGCCTGCACCCTACTCACTTTTCAGAGCATCCGCATTATGCTGGAGAGCGCGAAAAAATCCGCGAACTCGCCCGAACATTGCCGCATGTCCACGTCGTTGAACCCGTTCCGCTGGGCGAAGGCGGCATGAGCTACTACTCCGGCGAAGATATGCCCGAAAAATCGTCCATGATGGCCTACTCCGATGTGATGGTGACGGTCTACTCGACGATGGTGGTGGAAGCCTCCATTCACGGCACGCCCGTTATCAGCCTATGTGTGGATGACCCCGCAGGCTGGCCGGGCAAATTCACCCTGCCGCTGACTGAGATTAGCGGCTGGCCCACACATCAACGCTATCGTGATTCCGGAGCCGGGCGCGAAACGCTCAATGCTGAAGAACTGCGTGAAGCCATCAACCGCTACCTTGACGACCCCCAAGCCGATTTGCAAGCCCGCACTGACTTCATCGCCCGTGAATGCACCCACACCGATGGCCACGCCGGGCGGCATACGGCTGAATTTTTGTTGAAACTATTGGAAATATAAATATAACCACGAAGACACGAAGGCACAAAGAACTGCAAAATTCTTTTTTTGTGTCTTCGTGTTTTTGTGGTGAGAAAAAGGAGTAAGGGTATGGATGCAAAATATACTCCATTGTCAGACCGGGAAGAAGCACTAGCGACTGCAGTTGTAGATGCTGCCTATCAAGTCCACCGCGAATTAGGTCCGGGATTGTTAGAGAGTGTTTACGAAGCCGCTTTTTGCCATGTTTTGATGAAGCAGGGCTTTGAAGCACGACGTCAAGTGGTTGTGCCGATTGTATTTGACAGCATCAAGTTTGATGAAGGTTTTCGTATTGATGTGCTGGTCGAAAATTTGGTCATTTGTGAGTTGAAGTCGGTTGCGTCTATTGCCCCTGTTCATACGGCTCAATTATTGACCTATCTTAAGCTTACAGAAAAACGTTTGGGATTTTTGATCAATTTCAATGTTCCACTCATCAAAAAAGGGATCAGGAGAGTAATTCGATAGTTTTCACCACAAAGACACGAAGACACAAAGAAATATTTGCTTTTTCTTCGTGCCTTTGTGTCTTCGTGGTAAATAACTTGCGAGGATCACAAGTGATACACAAGATAATTAACCGAAGCAAAAGTGTTGCACAAGTTTTTTTTACCGGAAAAACAACTACTGGAAAACGTGGCGAAGTTCCACCCATCAGCCCCGAAGAAGTTGCCGAGTTCAAGGAATTCTTTCCGCGGGATAAATTTTTCCTTTACGGTCACGCCCGCTCAGGGACCACGCTGCTCACGCGGCTGATCCGCCTGCACCCGGATGTGCATTGCAATTATCAGGGGCATTTCTTCACCCGCCAGCCCACGCTCGAAGCGCTGGTGGACAGCCCGATGATCGAATCCTGGCTGACGCGCCGCAGCAACCGCTGGAACCGCGGCCGCGATCTTTCGCCCGTGATGCTGCGCGCCGCCGTCGAATATGTGATGGAGCGTGAAGCCCGGCAAGAAGGGGCGCGCATCGTCGGCGACAAAAGCCCCAACGCCCTGCTCAACGGCGAATCCGTGCGCCGGATGCACAAAATTTTCCCGGATGGCAAGCTGATCTTTATCGTGCGCGATGGCCGCGACGCCGCCGTCTCGCATCGTTTTCAGGCCTTCATTGATGCTACGCAACACCTTAATCGTCAGGACTGGGCCATCCGTGCGGATTTCAAACGCGATCCCGAACCGTTTATGCGCGGTGAGCGTTCTATTTTCACCGAGAAGGCCATTCGACGGGCGGCTGAAAGCTGGGTGGAGAACGTCACCGAAACCGATCAAATGGGGAAAGAACTTTTTGGTGAGCAACAATATGCTGCCGTGCGATACGAAGATATACTCAAAACGTCCTGGGAATCCATGTCGCGCCTGTGGGATTTTCTCGGTGCAGATACTAGATTGCCCGAACTGAACGAAATTCTGAACGCCGAGCTTAACAAAAACCCCGATGCCAAATGGCAGCAGCAAAAAGCCAGCGAAATCGTTGAGCCGCTAAAAAAAGGCAAATCAGGTTCGTGGCGGGAATTATTTACAGAACGCGACAAACAAATTTTCAAAGATATCGCTGGCGATGTACTTAACGAGTGGGAATACGCGCCATTTAATGAATAAGCAATGTTGATAACCTTCAACTTTCAACCTACCAACCTGTAATTGACCATGAAAACCCTCATCGCTGGATTCGGCTCCATCGGACGCCGACATTTTCGTAATTTGTATGCCCTCGGGGAGCGCGACTTTGTATTTCTGCGTAGCCAACGCTCCACGCTGCCCGATGACGAAATTGCCGACTACCCGGTTGAAGTCAGCATTGAAGCGGCTTTGACACACAAACCCAATGCTGTCGTGATTGCCAACCCGACTTCGCTGCATCTCGGTGTCGCCATCCCTGCCGCGGAGCTGGGCTGTTATATCTTCATGGAGAAGCCCGTTTCGCACTCCCTGGAACGCGTAGACGAGCTTGAAGCCGCAGTCAAACGCGGCGGCGGGCAGGTTTTGGTTGGATTTCAGTACCGCTATCATCCACTTTTGCGCAAGGCCAAAATTTTGCTCGCCGAAGGCGCCATTGGCGGCCCCGTAGCGGCGCGCGTCCATTGGGGTGAATACCTGCCTGGCTGGCATCCGTGGGAAGATTACCGCAAGGGTTTCAGCGCCCGCGCCGATTTGGGCGGCGGTGTGATCCTCACATTGACGCATCCGTTAGATTATTTGCGTTGGCTTTTTGGGGATGTGGTTGGAATATGGGCTTTTACCCAGCCCGTGAAAGCCCTGGAGATTGATGAAGTTGAATCCGTGGCCGAGATGGGGTTGCGTTTCGTGGATGGCGTGTTGGGCAGTGTCCATTTGAGTTATATTCAGCGCCCGCACACGCACCAGTTAGAGATCATCGGCACCGAAGGCACGATTTATTGGGATTATGTTCAAAGCACACTGAAAATATATCAGGCGGAAGCGGACGCATGGACAGATTTCCCCATCCCGGAGAATTACGAGCGCAACGTGATGTTCCTTGACCAAATGGAGCATTTTATCAGGGTGGTGCGCGGAACCGAAAAGCCGATCTGTACCCTCGAAGATGGCATCTGGGCGCAGCGTTTGGCGAATGGCGCGCTGGAATCCGCGGCTTTGGGCCAAATTATCTCTTGGGGAAATCACAAACCCTCTCAGGGCTGAGTCTGAACAGCATCCCACAAAATTTCAGTAGAATCGCTCCGGGCTGAGAAAAGCATCCCGTCCACTTCAATCACGGAATAATATTCTTCGATATAGTTGTAGGCAATTTCTTTATCCCCCCAGAGTTGCACGATCATATCGGGTTTGAGTTCGCCAATCGAATAGTCATAGTCCCACTTCATGTGGCCGGGGCGAATCTCTTCGAGCGTTACAGCGGTGTGAGCGGGAAGTTGAGCGATGTAGGCGTCGTTTTTGCCGAGCAGATCGAGTGAAGGCCGCTCCGAAAAGTAGGGGATTGCCCCGGCAGTCACCACGGCAATGGTGGCATCGGGCGTAGTGCTTTTGCGCACGGCCAGCGCAATGCGGGTATCTTCCTTGTTGCCTTCAATGAAGATGGGCGGCCTGAGCAGCAGCCAGCGCCGCAGATAAGCCGGGTCGCGCTGGATGAAGTTGAAATTCGCCAACGCCGCCAGCGAAAACCCGATCAGCGCAAAATTTAAAAATACCTTTGTGAACTTCTTAGTGCCCTTTGTGCCGCCTGTGCCCTTTAGGGTATCGTGGTTAAAGATAGTCCGCAAGATTTGCTCTACCGCATACACAAATAGCACAAAAAAGAGCGGGATGGCGATGGCAATATAGCGGTTGGCGCCGCCCTTGTGTTCCCAGGCATCGCCGCCTACGTAGATGCTGTAGGTAATTTGGGCCAGCACGAGCAATGCCAATACGAGAAGTTTCTTTTCACGCCGCCATAAAATAGCCAAAAAGGGCAAGGCGAGCAAGAGCCAGTTCATATCTTTGGCGAATTGAGTAAAAACATACAGGCCGCGCTGTAATTGTTGCATCAGGGGCAGCCCATTGACTTTGAGATAATAGGTGTTGGGCAGCGGTTGGCCGTAATACCCCAGCCGGACGGCGGTTTGCAGGCCGATAAAGCCGATCAGCGTCCCCAACCCCCAGGCAAGATGTTTCCAGCGATGGCGTGGTAAGAAGAGAAAGCCAAATCCAGTGATGGTCAGCGCCGGGACGATCATGTCAATGCGTACCAGTGTGCTGAATCCGAGCACGATGAAGGGCCACGGGCTGAACGCTTCGGCTTGCATATCTCGGATGAATTTCAATACGGCGATATTGAGTAACAACACCAGCAGGCTGACTTCCATGCCCTGTAGGCCCCAGTTGTTGAGTGGAGTGTAGAAGGCGGTCAGGCCCACGGCGATGAGCGGTACAAGCCAGTTCTTCGAGAGTTCGGCAGCAATTCTGTGGACGAAGTAGAGATTGACCGCCAAAAAGACCGCCCCGCTGATTTGCACGGCCAGACTGGTTTTTGCCATCGAGATGGGGAATAGATGGAAAAACGCCATCCATAGAACCCACAATGGATTGGTATAACCCTCTACGGGGGCTTCGCCGGGATTCCATACCGCGCCGTAGCCCTCGGCCAGATTTTTGGCGTAGCGCATCGAGATCATGGCATCATCGAACAGCACGAAATAGCGCGTTCCCTCGATGATGAAACTGGTTTGGTAGATGTAGATGCCCGCGTAGATAGCGTAAATCAGCAGGATGGCGATGAAAAGCCAGTTTTGTTTGAGACGGTTCATGTTTTATTTCCGTGAGCAGCAACTTATATTATGATGCAGAGTATAATATCGCGAATAACGTGAATAGAGAACTGTTCAAATCTGTCATGAGAAATAGGGTTCGTTTTTTGTCTACCAATGGAGAAAAGAAAAAGATGTGTGTTAATTTTCGCCGTTCCAATATACTCTTGATATTGCTATCTGTATTATTGGCAAGTTGTGCATTCCCTGCGGCTGTGGAGCCGACGGTCTCGCCATCTAGTACGCTGCCCCTGTTTTCGGAGACAGATATTCCCCCTACGCTAACAGAGACAACTGTGCCTCCGACGGCGACTGCAACAGCAACTACTACGGCGATGTTGGAACCAACCGCAACATTTACGGTAACGCCCTCGCCTGTGCCACCCTCTCTTTTGGTAAATACGAACGCTGTTTGCCGAGTTGAGCCGGGTGTAGATTTTCCGGTTGCCGGATATCTAGTTGAAGGTGCAATGCCAGATGTTTCCGGGGTCGTTGAAGGGGAGCTTAATTGGTGGTTGATCCAACTTGATAATGAAAAAAATTGCTGGATTTCAGATAACGTTGTTACGCTTACCGGCCAAATTTCCAGTTTGCCGCGGCTTTCCCCCACGGTAACACCTACGGAAACCCCCCTCCCGCCCACGGTAACCGCGACCCCTGCTCCACCCACCGCCACGGCGACCATTACGCCATCAGTAACATTGTCACCAACGGCAACATTCACTATAACTCCCTCGGTTGTGCCCCCGGCGCTATCTGTAGATACCAATGCGGTTTGCCGAACCGGGCCAGATCTAAACTATCCGATTGCTGGGTATCTGGAAGCAAATGTACGCGTACATGTTTCCGGGCTGGTTGAAGGTCAATTGAATTGGTTATTCATTCAACTTTCAGATGGAAAAGAATGCTGGATTGCAGACAGTGTGAGTACATTCGAAGGTGATGTTGCCAATTTGCCGCGCATTACTCCGCCGCCATCACCTACGCCTGGAGTAGTAGCTAGCTCACAGCTTGGGAAAACAGATTTTATATACTATTTCCTTACCGCAACAGATACCGGTGGCCCCTTTGGGTGTGAGACAGGCGACAGTTTACTGTATATTGAGACCAGCATTGCGCGAACCGGGGAACTGGAGGTGGATGTCGTTAATGCGCTAAATGCGCTTTTCTCGAATCACAATCAGTATTATAACGGCCTTTATAATCCGATGTATGCGTCATCGCTGCGCGCTACGGATGTGGATTTTGTGCCTGGAGATATTGAAGCTGAAGTTTGGTTGAGAGGCGATTTGGCACGTCCGAAGGATAAATGCGACAGTCAGCGTATGCGCGATCAGGTTTGGGAAACCATCGAGATTCAATTCCCCGAAATCAGTCACGCGGTTATTCGTGTGAATCGAGCTTTATTGGGTGATTTGCTTGTCGTGAACAAATGAAAAAATTACTTCAAACGTTCCTCCTCCAGACAGTAATTTACGGTATATCTGTTTGGATATATTATTTTGTAGTGTTACAACATCTTGGAGATTGGCTCAACCAACTTTTCCACAGCAATTTGGTTCTTTACGCGGTACTGAGCTTAGTTTTTGTGATTTTACAGAGCATTTTTCTGGATACTATAATTAAATTCCTTTTACGTCACTTACGTTTTGAACGCGTGGAGTAATCAGATACACGAATGGAATTTCCTATTGCAGGCGTTACTGTAAATCCTATATTCCTGATAGGTTTAGGTTTTGTGGTTGGTACTCTGGGAGGCTTCTTTGGTGTTGGTGGTGGTTTTCTTACCGGGCCAGTGATGTTTTGGCTGGGGGTGCCGATGAATTTCGTGGTCGGCACTGATCTGGCTTATATGACTGGTAAAGCCATGAGTGCTACCAGACGCCATCGTTCGTTAGGCCATGTGGATGTTAAGTTAGGCATTCTAATGATTGCCGGGACGGTTCTGGGGGTTGAGTGTGGCGCTCAAATCATTGAAGTATTGGAATTCTCTGGGAATATTGATAGCATTATTGGATATATCTATATCGTCATTTTGTTGAGCGTTGGTGGTTTTACTGGATGGGAGAGTTTGCGAGCTATCCAAATGGTGCGCACGGATCGTGTAGATGTCAAAGATGCGATTGGTTTTGAAGGCATTGCCCGTCGTGTACATCGTATCAAAATTCCCCCAATGATTTCTTTACCCGAATCGGGCATTGAAGCAATTTCATTGTGGGTGGTAGTCGGTGTGGGGTTCATCACTGGCTTGTTAGCTGGATTATTGGGGGTAGGCGGCGGTTTCATTCGTATGCCTTTCCTGGTATATTTTATCGGTGTCCCTACACACATTGCCGTTGGCACAGATTTATTCGAAATTGTATTTTCGGCAGGTTTTGGCACTATTACGCACGCGTTGAAGGGCAATGTGGATATTCTGATGGCATTGGTGATGCAAACTGGAGCGGTTTTGGGCGCTCAAATTGGCGCTTCAATGACGCGTTTTTTTGCTGGGCCGCGAATTCGTTTGTTTTTCTCGGTTTTGCCATTATTGGGGGCGATTATGGTGATGTTGCGCTTATTGGGGCTGACGGCTGTATAGTAATGTGTTGGCGTGAGATGTTAAGATGAATATATTGATTTATTTGGATCAAGAAAAAAAAGATTATCATGCAATTGCATTCATCAAGAGGTTGGCGAGAACATTCCCTGTCGCGCTAACATTGTTGTATATCGTATCCGAAGGGGAAGATCAGGAGCAGGGTGAAGCTATTCTTGCCCAGACAGCGGGGCAATGTGCGGATGTTGCTGTCAGAACGCTGTTGCGATGGGGTGACCCGGTTGGGGTGTTATTGTCCGAAGCTCGCCGGGAAAAACATGATCTTTTGATTATTCAATCTGGTGGCAAGAAGCGAGCTAACCGACGAATTGAGTCAATTGAGAATATTATTTCTCAGTCAATTTACCCGGCTGTATTGATCTTGAGAGGGGCATTGCGCAAAGTCAAACGAATTCTAATCTGTACAGGTGGCCCAGAAGGGCATGGCAAAGTGATTGAGTCTGGCGCAGATATGGCGCAAGCGTTGGGGGCTAAAGCCACATTACTGCACGTAGCTGCAGGAGCAGTGCCAACCATGTATACAGGTTTGCCTGCCTTCGAAGAATCGCTTGAAGATTTACTCAAAACAGACACAGCCGTTTCGCGGCATTTACGCGCCGGTGCAGAAATATTAGATGCTCGCAATATCAATGGTGAACTCGAACTCCGCCGCGGTATTCCAATTGATGAAATTGTGCGCGAAGCTCGTCTAGGGGAATACGATCTGGTTGTAATTGGGCGCTCACGCATTTTCAGTGGTTGGAAAGAAATTTTTATGAGCGATATCACCCAGCCTATCCTCAACCAGGTAGCAGTTTCCGTATTAGTGGTGGGCGAAAAGGCGTTGCACTAGC